>OMQY01000190.1 GCA_900313405.1 uncultured Eubacteriales bacterium | reverse complement strand
TCTGCTCTGCCGGTAGATCCTTTACTGTATCTGCATCAGAAGCATCTGACGGCTTATCGTCTTTTGCCGGTGCGGCTTTTGCCTTCTTGGGCTTAGGAGCCGCAGCACCTTCCGTTACTCCGAATGAAACAAGCTGTGAAGGATCTGTTATGTCCTGCTTCGGGCTGCTCTCAGATTCAAAATAGTAGAACTTACGCTTAAGTCCGTAGACCGGATCAGAACAGAACTTAACGATATCGAACTTACCCGTCGGCTCATTCTTGAGCTTAAGTTCATAATATCTGTCACGGCCATGAGTCTTTGCCATATACATAGCCATATCCGCCAGATCGATATGATCCTGGAGAGACAGTTCATAATCAGGTCCCTCAACAAAAGGATAATTCAGGAAACCGACTGAACAAGTTATGTTCCTGATCGAGCCGTCCATCGGAGACTTGGCATATACCTGTTCTCTGAAAGCACGATTGATCCTCTTTGCAACCTCTGAGAAACTGTAGGGATATCTGGCAGCACAGAATACAAGGAACTCTTCACCGCCGTTACGGATTACGATACCTTTATTACCGACGCATTCTCTCAGGACCTTACCGACTTTGATAAGGACTTCATCACCGGTAGCGTGACCGAAGTCATCATTGATCCTCTTGAAGTGATCGATATCGATCATCATTATGCTGTAGATCTCGGAATTATAGGTCATCGGACCGTTCTTACTGATATTGGACAGTCTCTGAGTATTCATTACACCTACGAACTTACGATACAGATAGGTCTTGTTAAAGCATCCGGTAAGTTCGTCGATATATTTCTCAGATGTGGATGCATCGATATAATCGAGTACCTGATCCTCCCATGTCTTTTTGCTGTTAGGATCCTTAAACGGTCTGGAGAGTCGGCCTTCGTAGAGGTAATCGGACATCTCTGCTCTGGACATATACTGCATGCGCCGCTTGAAATCATGAACAGGCGCACTGATTATCTTCGTATAAAGCGAATAGATAGTTGTAGTAAGAAGAAGCGAACAGATTATCGTATGAAGAACAAAGTACCAGAAAAGGAATGCCTGAGCTCTGGACATCTGAGAGGGTGCAAGCGTGATCCTGTATTCCAGAACGAGCGAAACAGTAACAAAACCGATGATATCAAAGACAAAAGTGGTAACGAAACATATGAATCCGATAAAAAGCAAAGTATCGGAATCCTTGTCCCAGGCATTTATAGCGAAGATCCGCTTTATCCTCTCGTTCAATCCACCCTTTTGCATCATAATTCTCCATTAGAAGATCAAAATAAATTATAACATTATATAAGCGAAGTAAAAAGTCTATTTTATTATTTATGACGACTATATTTTCGATATAAAAATCAAAAACGTAAAATTGACGCTTTGTGCCGGTGAGCGTAAAATAAACAGACAATATAAAGAGGTGAACAAAATGGATGATAATATCAATCTGATCGAAGAAGCATATATAGCCGCCCCTCTCGGATTTAAGGCTAATGGTGTCAGTGCCGGAATGAAGTGCAGTGATCCTGCCAATATCAATTCCGATACTCCTGCGAATAATTACCTTGACGTAGCTCTGGTAGCATCAGATATCCCCTGTAATGCTGCCGGCGTATACACATCCAATCTTGTAAAGGGTCATTCCCTTGTACGTTCCATAGATAAGATCAACAAAGGCGACAAGATCCGCGGTATCATCGTTAACAGCAAGAACGCCAATGCGGCAGTCGGCAAGATCGGTGTTGAAGATGCCGACAGAGTAGCTTCAGCAGTCGCTTCCGAACTCGGCTGCAGTTCAGATGAGATACTGACGGCATCGACAGGTGTTATCGGAACACGTCTTCCCTACGATAAGATCATTTCAGTCGTACCTGAGCTTACAAAGGGGCTCAGCGATACACCCGAGACATCTCACAAAGCCGAGATGGCAATGATGACGACTGATACGATCCCTAAGGAAGTCAGTGCGATCCTGACACTGAGCGATGGTAAGAAGGTTACTCTGTCCGGTATGGCCAAAGGGTCCGGAATGATCCATCCTAATCTGGCAACCATGATCGGTATCTTTACAACGGATGCTGATATCTCATCCGATCTTCTTGACAAGATGCTTCACAAAGCAGTTGCTCACACTTTCAACCGTGTAAGTGTTGACGGCGACACATCCGTATGCGATATGGTCGTTATCCTTGCCAACGGAGCCTCAGGTGCCGTCATCGAAGAAGGCACGGAAGATGCCGAACTTATCAGTGAGGCTTTGGAGAGCCTGTCACTTGATATCGCCAGGATGCTCGCAGCTGACGGCGAGGGTGCAACCAAATTCGTCGAGATCGAGGTCAGGGGTGCCGCCTCTGCCGAAGATGCCAAGCTGATCGTAACATCAGTTGCAAGATCTCCCCTCTGTAAGACAGCTTTCTTCGGTATGGACGCCAATTGCGGAAGGATCCTCACGGCGGCAGGCTATTCGGGAGCTAAGTTCGATCCTGAAAAGATCGATATCGAGCTCAGCGGGCTTCCCGTGTACAAGGACGGTTGTGCTCTTATTTTCGATGAGGATGAAGCGCTCGCAAGGCTTAAGGAGCATGATATCAACGTCCTTATCACCCTGCACGAAGGCGACTTCTCAGACAGGATGTTCACATGCGACTTCTCGTACGATTACGTTAAGATCAACGGAAGTTACAGAACGTAATGTAAGATTATCCAAAGGATCGGGGCTGTTCAGGATTGAACAGCCCCTCTTTTTTACTTCTTAGCTCTGTCCGACTTGATGATCGTCATCGATGCAGTCTCGATCGGAATGGTGGTGATCACGAAATTATTCTTCTTATAATCGATCACGACTTCGGCAACATTATTGAGGTCACCTGCCAGGAACATATCAGCGAGCTTATCCTCGATATTGCTCCTGATCTTCTTACGGAGAGGTCTTGCACCGTACTTCGGGTCGTAACCGATCTCGGCGAGCCTGTCACCCGCGCTCTTTGTGATCTTACCCTTGATATGCTTCTCTGCAAGGGAATCAAAGACTTCCTTCATCATGATATCGACGATCTTACGGAGTTCTTCCTTCGTGAGTTCCTTGAAGATGATCGTCTCGTCAACACGATTAAGGAATTCAGGGCGGAATGTCTCCTTCAGAGCCGTATCCACACGGGACTCGAGTGCCTCCTGCGTCCCGCTGAAGAAACCGATCGTCGGCGCCTTGGATGTATTGCCGGCATTGGACGTCATAATGACAATCGTATTCTCGAAGTTGACATGGATACCGTGGCTGTCGGTAAGTCTGCCTTCATCAAGTATCTGAAGCAAGATATTGAACACATCAGGATGCGCCTTCTCTATCTCATCGAAAAGAATGACAGAATACGGCTTACGCCTTACCTGCTCGGTAAGTTGGCCCGAATCCTCATGTCCGACATATCCCGGAGGAGAT
>OMQY01000272.1 GCA_900313405.1 uncultured Eubacteriales bacterium | reverse complement strand
GACGGAATCGCACCCGCACCCCGTGGAGTACCGCAGATCGAAGTTACTTTCGATATCGATGCAAACGGTATCGTAAACGTATCCGCCAAGGATAAGGGCACAGGCCGTGAGCAGAAGATCACTATCACATCCTCTACGAACATGAGCGATGAGGAGATAGAGAAGGCCATCAAGGAGGCTGAACTCCACGCTGCCGAGGATAAGGAGCGTAAGGAGAAGGTCGAGATCAAGAACCACGCCGAGTCTGCCGTATACCAGACAGAGAAGGCGCTCACGGACTTCGGAGACAAGGTATCCGAGGAAGATAAGGCTCCCGTTAACGAGGCTATCGCTAAGCTCAAGGATGCCATCGCCAAGGACGATACAGAGGCTATGAAGGCTGAGACGGAGAACGTTCAGCAGGCTCTCATGAAGGTCGGCGAAAAGTTCTATCAGGCAGCAGGCGGACAGGGTCAGCCTAATCCCGAGGACTTCGCAGGTTACGGCAACCCCGGTGCAGGCGCAGCAGGCTTCGGCGGTGCTGAGGATGCAGGTGCCGACGGCTTCAAGAATGCCGGCGGAGATGTTTGATCTTAATATCTATAACTAACGTGCAGGCTGCCGTTTACCCTCTTATGGGCTGACGGCGGCTTTGTGCGGTAAATCGGAGGAATAGCTTTGGCTGATCAGAAACGCGATTATTATGAGGTCATGGGAGTATCCAAGAATGCTTCCGCTGACGAACTGAAGAAGGCTTACCGTAAGCTCGCTAAGGAGTACCATCCTGACCTTCACCCGAACGACAAGGAGGCGGAGGCCAAGTTCAAGGAGCTCAACGAAGCATATTCAGTCCTCTCGGATGATGCCAAGAGGAGCAAGTATGACAGGTTCGGTCACGCGGCCATGGACCAGAGCGGATTCGGCGGCGGAGGATTCTCGCAGGAATTCGACTTCAGCGATATTTTCGAGTCGTTCTTCGGAGGCGGATTCGGAGGATCGTCCAGGAGACGTAACGGACCTCAGCGCGGTGCGAACCTGAAGTACAACATGAAGCTCAGCTTCATGGAGGCTGCGTTCGGTGTCGAGCGCGATATCACGATAACCAAAGAGGATAAGTGTACGGCGTGCGGCGGTAACGGAGCACAGGCCGGGACCAATCCCGAGACATGTCCCACATGTAAGGGAAGCGGTATGGTAACTCAGCAGCAGCAGACGCTCTTCGGCATGACGATGGTACAGAAGGCCTGCGGTGCGTGCGGCGGAAGAGGAACCGTCATCCGTACGCCTTGCTCGGCATGTAACGGCAAGGGCCGTAAGAACGTCCGTAAGACGATCCACGTTAAAGTACCTGCAGGCTATGATACAGGCGAGATGATGGTCATCCCCGGCGAAGGTGAGCCCGGCAAGAACGGCGGATCCTACGGCGATCTCTACATCCAGTTCGTCGTTGCCAAGCACGATGTCTTCAAGCGTGAAGGCTACAACACATATTGTGAAGTTCCGATCACTCTCGCTCAGGCGACTCTCGGTGCCAATATCGAGGTACCGACTATCGACGGTCCCGTTCAGTACACGGTCAAGGAGGGCACACAGCCCGGCGATACCATGATCCTGCGCGGCAAGGGTATTGCCAACAAGAACAGACCTTCGATCAGAGGCGACCAGATGGTAAGGTTCATCATCGAGATCCCTCAGAGGCTCTCGGAGGATCAGAAGCGTAAGCTCAGGGAGTTCGACAGCACCCTGACTGATCGTAACTACACGAAGAAAACAGGTTTCTTCAAGATGATGAAGGACCTGAAGGACCGTTTTAATATTTAATGTTCGGAGGGAAGCCTGATGCAGTGGGTCGAGATAAGGATAGTGACAACGGAAGAGGCATCTGATGCCATCTGCGAGATGCTCGCTCAGATAGGAGCCGACGGTATCGCCGTCAGCGACCCGTTCGAGATAAGACGCATAATCGAAGATCCCGAGTCGCTCGCCTATGCCGATGACGGTTATATCGATTCACTCGGATCCGACGTTGTCGTTAAGGCATACTTTGCCGAGTTCGACGACGGGATCAGGCTCGGTCCCAAGAACGAAGAATACATAAGTGAAGCAGGCGTCGGCATGATCTACGGAAACATCGTCAATACGACCATGAAGACTGAAGACGCCATGAAGCTGATCGAAGACAAGCTCGCCGACATAGGGCAGTTCCTCGATGTCGGTAAGGGCTTCGACAGCTGGAAATACGTCAAGGACGAGGACTGGGCCAACAACTGGAAAGCGGACTACAAAGCGTTCCGTATATCGGACCGTGTCATTATCTGTCCCAGTTGGCTCGAGCCTGACGCTTCCGATGGCGACATCGTCGTTATGCTCGACCCGGGATCTGCCTTCGGCACGGGAACTCACGAGACGACGTCTATGTGCGCCGAACTCCTCGACAAGTATATAAAGCCTGACACCAAGCTCCTGGATCTCGGTACCGGATCGGGTATCCTCGCGATAATCGCTTCCAAGCTGGGCGCAGGAAGCGTAGATGCTTACGATATTGACCGTCTGGCCGTCGATGTCGCGATCGACAACTGCGCCAAGAACGACTGCGCGTCGATCGGCTGCTACACCGGCGAACTCAAGGATGTTAAGGACGGGGGCTACAGCATCGTGGTCGCCAACATAATCGCGGACGTCATAGCCGCGATCGCTTCCGACGTACCCGCAAGGCTCGCGCCTGACGGCCTATTCATCTGTTCCGGTATCATCAATACCAAGAAAGACAGGGTAGAGAAGGCGCTCTCTGATGCGGGCTTCAAGATCGTCGAGCAGCGCGAAAAGAACGACTGGATGGCCTACGTCTGCAAGCTCTGAACAGCTTT
>OMQY01000189.1 GCA_900313405.1 uncultured Eubacteriales bacterium | reverse complement strand
ATATACTGCGATCAACACTACAATAACGCCTACGAATTCCCCTACTCCGACCTATACTCCGACACCTACCCCTATGCCTCATGACGGTGTCAAGTTCCAGAAGGTTGACATGTCCGGTACGATCCTGGACGTTGACGGGGCAGTGATCGAACTTCACTCCACTCACGATTATTCCTCATCCGTTGAGAGCTTAAGCCTCGAGAACGTTACGATGACAGGTGTATCCTCCTATATTTACGATGCTTCCCGTAATGTGATCACATTCACGACACAGGCGGGTGAGACCGTAATCATCGACAACATCTATAACGGTCTGTATTATTTCCAGGAAGTACAGGCTCCTGACGGCTATAATCTCAGATCGAACAGACTCTTCATCTCGATACGCCAGGACGGAACTTATGGTCAGTCCAATTCCTATTCTGCCAAGCCCACGGTAACCCCGATCGATACGCTGAAGTTGCCGAATACAACAGTAACGCCTACGCCGTCACCGTCGCCTACGCCGGGTCCGGTAGACGTAACCATGCGCAAGACCAATACCCATGACGAGTATCTCTCGGCAACATTTACTCTCGGATTCAACGGAGATCAGGCTGATGTATATGAAGATCACATCGATCTGTCGGCGGTTACTCTCACCAATGTTGAGTCGTACACATATGATGCTGCTTCAAACACGATAACTTTCACTACGATCCATGGTCTGGAAGCTGTCATCCACGGTCTCTACAGTTACCACGGCTATTATCTGATCGAGCAGGATGTTGAGCCGGGTTATGTGATCGGCACGGACCCTGTCTTCTTCATGCCGGACTCCAACGGTCAGGTTGCTGCCCTTGATTCGTACAGGGATCTTACGCCGAGCACTACACTCAGGCAGAGCGTCAACGTGGTGAACGTACCTGCGCCGCAGCCTCAGAATATCGTACTTCAGAAGACTGACTGGGATGAGGCTATGTATATGCCCGGTCAGCACTACCTCGGAGGTGCCACTTTCAGGCTTTATTCGGATATCGATATGAGCGGTGTTACCGCCAACGGGGTCGCGAGCTTCGAATACGATCCGGATACGAATACCATAACCTTCACAACGATCGAGGAGAACTCCGTTACGATCCAGCAGATAATGGAAGGTGTTTATTACCTCCAGGAGGTCGAAGCTCCCGACGGGTACATCCCTTATGCTCAGACCATGACACTGACTGTACTTCCTGACGGTTATGTGCGCTGGGAAGAGATGTACTATACCTCAAACGATCTGGCGATCCCTAATGTAACGGTCACGCCTTCACCGACTCCCACACCGGTTACCATTGATGTAACGGTAGCCAAGGTCGATCAGGACAATAACAAGGTCGGAGGGGCAACTTTGTCGATCCACCCTGCCGATCCCTCTAATCCTGTCGACATGACGACTCTGGGATTAACACAGGGGGATGGAGTAGCAACATTTACCGCATATACCGGATCGGTCTATTTCATAACTTCAGGTGATTACGACACGGTGATACATAATCTTCCTCAGGGAACATATGAATTGACGGAGGTTATCGTACCTGACGGTTACGAACCGTCAGAACCGATCACATTCACGGTAACTGCCGACGGAACACTGACTGATGCCGCCGGCAATCCGATAACCGCCGTAACGATGGTCGATAACAAGCTCACTGTCGCATCATTTGACGTCAACATCAGTAAGCAGAGTATCTACGGTACGTCAGAACTCGCAGGCGCCACACTGAGGATCTCTAACGATACGGGTTACACTGTTGATCTGTCCGCAGTTACTGCAACACAGGGTACTGACGCAGCTGCCGGCTTCGCATATGATGCTGCAGAGAATAGCGTATCCTTCACTTCCGTCGCCACATCCAGGACTGTCGTCCATGGTCTGCCCGAAGGTCACTACATACTCGAAGAGACCGATGCGCCGGAAGGATACAGTATTACGTCTGCTATCCCCTTTGAGATCGATGCATCCGGTAATGTGATCGTCGGCGGAACAAATGTAAGCGGAACCATCGTCGTTAAGGATACCCCTATCAGATATAGCATCGAGATAAGCAAGTTTTTCCAGGACGGACCCAATGCTCAGACTCCGATCCCGGATCTTCCTTACGCCCGTCTCGTTATTACAAATGATAACGGAAACAACTTCAACTTCGAGACTCTGTCTTCTGTATGGCAGAGCTCAGCCTCGACTTCCGCCGCAGAGACTATACTAAGATCGTCTGTCACCTTCCACACCAGTGTCAACTATCCCATAACTCATATCGACGGAATATTGCCCGGAGATTATATCCTGACCGAGACAGACGCTCCCGTAGGATTCGGTATTGCCGAGCCGATACACTTTACCGTTACGATCGACGGTAAACTGGTCGTTGAGGGGGTTCAGCAGGACAGCATACGGATCAATATGGAAGACCCGTTCGCATATTCCTACAGTACCAAGATCCGTAAGTACTCGTTCAGTGAATCATTTATTGCCGGAACCAAGTTCATACTCGGAGCATATATGGATCTGGGTATATCTCAAAATTCAAGTATGAATTTTGACTGTAATCTTGACCTGTCAAAAGTAGAAGTAACGAACGCCACGGACGTCGCCTATGACCCCGCCACGAATACCATCTCGTTCACCACCACGGATAACGCAGTAAGTCTTAACAATCTTGCGATCGGACGGTATTACCTGCGGGAAGTCGAGGCAGCACCCGGATATGCACTGCCGGAAGGATACGATGCATATACATTCTTCGCGATGTTCTACTCCGACTTCACCACTGGAAATACACCCGGTATCATCCGTTATCTCTACGACTATACTACGGGTGATCTGGACTATAATTCCATCTACACCACTTATGTATATGAAGCACTCCCGATACCGAACGAGACTGCAACTCCTACCCCGACAGAAAAGGTCACACCTTCACCGACGGATACGTTGACACCTACGTCAACCCCTACCTCGACAGTTGCACCTACGGTCACGGCAACAGCAACACCTTCTGCTACGGCGACGCCGACTGAGGCAGCTACGGCCGATGCGAACAGGCAGCCGACATCTACGTCTACACCGACACCGACGTCTTCCGACACGTTGAGCGCTTCGAGGGACAACATAACGCCCACCGCGACTCCCACAACGGAGCCGGATAAGACCGCGGCAGATGAGACCACGCCGCCTCCGACCGCCACGCCGCCCCCGGCAAGCGATATCGGCTCGGGCACCGTCTCGACCGGTGAGGAAGCGAGTATCTATCCGACCGTTGGAGCGGCAATAATAGTGTCAGGCCTCGTCTTGATGACCGGATACGTAATATCGCGTAAACGGTATAAACGACAATAAAGCCGCAAGGGCATCCCGCGAGAACGGGGTGCCCTTGTTCTTGTCCTGAACTTCTATGTTCAGAGCCTATCACAGACTATGCCGGCACACTACCTACGCTGCGTGGAGCAGCTTAATACAGAGCCTGCTCAAGGACAGAGAGATTGCTCCGCATGATCGACAGATAAGTCGTTCCGTTCTTATAGTCATCCAGAGTTGCTGACTGCATGGAATCCAAAGTCAGTATCTGCGCGTCGCCCGACCCGGTATTCTCGATTATCGTGCGTGCGATCCCGTCATCGGAATTCTCGATCACCAATACGGTATCGAGCGACAGCTCATCAACCTTCCCCGCCAGGAAAGTGATCGTCTTGAAGCTCGCTTCCGTCTCGGCGGAGCATCCTGCAAAAGCCGCATAGTAGGACAGAGCATAGTCCTCCACAAGATATCTGAACGGGAAACGGTCACCGAAAAGCAAAGTCTTTGTCGGCGCACCGTCTATAAGGCTCTGATACTCTGAATCAAGTGCTGCAAGTTCATCATTATAGGATGCGGCATTACCCGCATAAGTATCGGCATTATCGGGATCGGCTTCTGCCAGTGCAGCTGCTATGCTGTTCACCAGTACCCCGGCATTACGAAGTGACAGCCAGACGTGCTCATCATATTCGATCTCGTCCTCATCTTCGGACTCTCCGGCCTCCATGCCCTCGACTGTCTCCTCTTCCCTTACGGCATCGCCGAGCTCATCCATCAGGTTGACTACGACCATATCGCCGTTGGTCGCCTGATCGAGCGCATCCTCTACCCAGGCATCCGATTCGCCACCGACGTAAATAAAGACATCGCATGTTGATATCACTACTATATCCTCAGTCGTGGGCTGATAACTGTGCATGTCGACCTGCTTGTCGAGGAGCATGGTGACCTCAGCATCACCGGCCTTGTCGCCAAGGACATTCATGACCCAGTCGTACTCGGGAAAGATCGTCGTAACTATCTGAAGCTTGTCGGGGTCGCCAATGGGCTTCCCGCTGCATGCCGTCATACAGCCTGTCAACATCAAAGCTGCGAGTATTGTTGATATCTGCTTTTTCATATCTGTCTCCGTCGAAAATGAGAATCGTTCTCATATTCTATTCTGACATCACTTCTTTGTCAACTGCACCACAGTCTCGACGTGCTCAGTCCTGCAGAAAAGATCCGCGGGCGTCACGCTCAGGATATCATAATCACGGGTCAGCATCTTAAGATCGCGGGCCATCGTCGCCGGATCGCAGGATATATATGTTATCCTCGGCGGCTTCAGCTCGAGCAGGCGGCGGACAAAGACCGGATCCATGCCCTTCCTGGGAGGATCGACGATGACGACGTCAGGATGAGGCAGCCTGTCTTTTGCAGGATCGACTTTCTCGGCGGGGCGGCAGATGAACCGTGCATTATCGACACCGGATATCGAAGCATTGATGCGTGCGGAGTCGACCGCCTCGCGGACGCTTTCGATCCCGATAAGCGTATTCTTATCACCGGTGCACGACAGACCGATCGTTCCGGTCCCGCAGTAAACGTCATAGATGACATCTGTCTCTCCTATGCCCTCCGATGCAGCTCTGTAAAGCTTCTCGGCCTGCTCTGTATTGACCTGGAAGAATGCGCCGGCCTTCACCCTGAAGGTCCTGCCGCTCATCTTCTCTTCGTAGAAGTCGTCTCCTGTCAGGACTACACGCTTACCGCTTCGGGTCCTCGATGAGACTTTGTCGGGACTGATCCTCAAGAGGATGCCTCGAAGTCTGTAGCCTGAAGCAGCCTCTGTGATCTTCGATGCCACCTTGCAGGCTTCAACATAGACGGATGCATCGCGTATAACGAGTTCGTGGGTGCGGGCATCCCTGCTTACCAGTTCCACGAGCAGTTCGTGCGTCCGCTCGGAGGCTCTGAGTACTACTCCGCTGAACAGTTCGGTAGGTGCATTGTCGAGGATCTGCTCCAAAGCACTCCTGACTTTTCCGAAGATCTCATATTCGATGTCACTCACGGTAACGGGAACAAGGTCGTTACTGTTTCTTTTTACCTCGCATATCCTGCCGCCTTTGATCCTGTACTGCATGTGATTACGGTAGTTATACAGTCTGTCGGCAGTTATGACCGGTCTCATTACTCTGTCGGCGACATCTTCGGGGACCCCGCCTATGCGTATCAGGCAGTCCCTTACCTTGTTGAACTTGAATTCGGTCTGACCATCGTAGTCTACGTGATCGAGCCTGGCGCCTTCACACCCGGATGTTCTCGTGACGCGATGCGGTGAGGGGGTGATCACTGATGTGAGGACAGCTTCCGCATAGTTCTTCTTGTTGAGGCTGATGCGGATATTGACGGTCTCGCCCGGAACAGCGCCCTCCACAAAGCAGATCTTGCCGCCCGGAAGGTCCGCTATGCCGCGGCCCTCGTTATCCCATCTGGATATATCGACGGTAAGTTCACTGCCTTCGGATAAGGTGCTGATGTTCTTTTCGACATTATACATAACACCATTGTAACACCCCCGCTTGCATTAAGTGTTAAAATAGTATAGTTGAATAACTATTTAAGGGGATATATTAAATAAGATGAGAAGCACGACAGGCGGAAGACCCGATGTCAGACGTAATACCGCTCCGGTAGCTCCGGAGTGTTCGGCGCTGGCGGATGAGCTCCGTAAGAGCCTTAAGGGCAAGCCGACAAGATCGGGATTTAACAGGAGTCTGTTCCGCGAGCTGCTGGCTTTTGCCGGTGACCTCGTTAAGATCGCGCTGGTATTCGTTCTCTGCTTCGTCTTCATCTTCGGCGGATTCGGTGCGGGAATGCTGCTCGGGTATGTATCCTCTACCAAGCCCCTGTCGATCTCGGATCTGACGCAGACTGAAGAAGTCCAGACCTCTTTCGTTTACGATTCGCAGGGCAATGTCATCTCCAAGCTCACCGGTAACGAGAATGTCGACAGGATCTATGTTCCTTTCGGCGTTGTGCGTGACACATATATCGACGAGGCGATCATCAGTATCGAGGACGAGAGATATTACGAACATTCCGGTATCGACGTTAAGCGTATAGGAAGTGCCGTCCTGTCGGCCCTGGCAAACGGCGGTACTGCGACATACGGCGGATCCACGATAACACAGCAGACGGTCAAGCTCATATCCGGTCAGGATGAGCATTCGACATCACGTAAGGTACAGGAGTGGTTCTCCGCCATGGAGCTCGAGCAGGAACTGTCCAAGGACGAGATACTGGAGCTCTATATCAACCTCGCGCCGATGGGCAATAACTATGTCGGCATACAGGCGGCTGCGCAGAATTATTTCGGCAAGGACGCCAAGGACCTGGAGCTCGCCGAATGTGCATTCCTCGCGGGTCTGCCCAAGAGCCCTTCCTACTATAATCCTCTTCGCGAGTCGGGCAGACGTAATGCCATGAGAAGAATGAGGATCGTTCTCTCCAAGATGTACGAGCTCGAGTATATTACGGAGGAAGAATACAACGATGCTCTTGATTATGAGATAGTATTTAAGACAAACGAGGCGCACACTTCTACGGATATCAACTCTTACTTCGCAGAGTACGCCATTCAGGAAGTCATCAATGATCTTGCCGAATCGAGAAGTATCTCCACTTCACTTGCAACGACCATTGTATATAACCGCGGATATCACATCTATACCACGCTCGAACCTGAGATCCAGGCAGTAGTCGATGAGGCGTTCAATAACAGAGATCTTTTCCAGACCGATCCTTCGCTCCTTACCGATCTTCCTGAGAAGCCTCAGGCCGGAATGGTCGTCGTCAACGTCAGGACCGGTGCCATCGCTGCCATGCAGGGCGGATACGGCAAGAAGACCGTCAATCTCGGACTGAACCGCGCCGTAGCTGCACACCGTTCACCGGGATCTTCGATCAAGCCTATCCTCGACTATGCGCCCGCGATCGAACTGCAGATCGTCGCGCCCTCAACTATCTATATCGATCAGGAGAGCCATCTCGATCCTTCTAATCCCGGCAATATCTGGCCGCTTAACGCCGACCGTTCATATGCAGGCGGAATGACGATAAGACAGGCCATAACCAAGTCCAAGAATACCATCGCCGTTATGGTCTGGAATGACGTCGGCGGTGATACGGCACTCTGGTTCCTGTCGAGAGAAGGTATCGACAGGACGAACGAGGGCTCGTATCCTGCTCAGGCCATCGGTGCATTCACGATCGGTATGACTCCGCTCGAGATGGCAGGTGCCTATAATACGCTCGCATCCGGCGGAACATTTACGAAGCCTTATGCATATACGACAGTCCTCGACAGTGACGGCAACATAGTCCTTACTGCCAGCCCTGATTCCTACCGAGTATATTCCGCCGAGACGGCCTTCCTCGTCAGCGACATGCTCGAGGACGTTATCACCGAAGGTACTGCCTCCGGTCACGCCTCTATCATCACCAACTCCAACGGTGAGCGTATCGCTACCGCAGGTAAGACGGGAACCACTGACGATAACCTTGATAAGTGGTTCTGCGGCTACACCCCTTATTACTGTGCCGCCGTCTGGTACGGCTACGATAACAGGCTGCGTCAGACTGTTATCCCGAGCGGCGACAGGAGTAACGCCATCCGTATCTGGTATTACGTTATGAGCCGTATCCACCAGAACCTGCCGCCTATGGAATTCAATAAGCCTGATACCATCGTGACGGTCGAAGTCTGCACTTCCGGCTACCGTGCGACACAATACTGTGAGGAACTCGGTACAGCTTATTCCGACTACTTCGTAGTGGGAAGTTCGACACTGCCGGCAGAGGCCAGCACATGTCCTCTCCACGCCGAGCCGTCGCCGACCCCGACACCTGAGCCGTTGCCCGGAGTTCCGGGCGGTGCACCTGCTCCGGCTGAGGGCTGACGCGAAGATCCATAGTTTCTTCAGACAATGCATAATCTTGCAATTTAAGCGTCATGAGTATATTCTAAACAGGTTATATAAAGCTAAACAATTCGGAGGGATCTGATGTCAGACACAGGAAGCGGTTCACGCTCATCAATAAACTTCGCCCGCAGGATCGTAGTAAAGGTCGGAACGTCGACCATCACATACGAGAACGGACGTATGAACCACGGTAATATCGACAAACTGTGCCGGGCCATCTCAGATCTTATGAACAGCGGCAAAGAAGTACTTCTCGTTACTTCCGGTGCCATCGGTGTCGGCATCGGCTGCCTGAACCTTCCCGAGAAGCCCAAGGAAACGCGTGAGAAACAGGCTATCGCCGCCGTCGGTCAGTGCGAGCTCATGAATGCCTACACCCGAAGCTTCTCCGAATACTCCTACGCCTGCGGACAGATCCTCCTGACCAAGGATGACCTGATCGACAAGCTCACCCGCTCCAATATCACAAATACCATCGAGGCCCTCCTCGAGAAACACATAATCCCCGTCATCAACGAGAACGACTCCGTATCCACCACCGAGATCATGCACAACGGAACCTTCGGCGACAACGATACCCTGTCGGCTCAGGTCGCCTGTCTCATCCACGCCGACCTGCTGATCATCCTCTCGGACATCGACGGCCTCTACGACGGCAACCCGCGCGAAGACAAGAACGCACACCGTATCTCCTATGTCGAAGAGATCACCGACGAGATGCTCGGCTTCTCCTCAGGCGCCGGCTCCAAGCTCGGCACGGGCGGCATGTACACCAAGGTCACCGCCATGCAGAAGGTCACCTCCAACGGCATCAACGGCGTTATCGCCGAGGGCTCCGCTCCTCAGGTCCTCGAGAAGATCCTGGACCAGGAAGACATCGGAACATTTTTCGCTGCTAAATAAAGACTTGAATTCCACCTGATCGCCGCCATATCGGCAGCACACCCAAGCATAAAAAACTCCGGAGCCCGACAGACTCCGGAGTTTATTGTTGTGATGATCAGGCGCGGCTTAGGAACTTGCCTTAACGATGTTCCAGATCTCTGTGTAGCGCTCCTCGATCTCGGAAGATGTGTAGTAGACTTCCAGAGTAGCGAAGATCTCAGGTGTCGGATAGTAGTAGATGTTGCCGGAGACTTCGGGATCGAGCATGTCGCGTGCAGCGGTGTTAGGTGTGGAATAGCCGACGTACTCGCAGTTCTCGAGCGCGATCTCGGGCTCATACATGAAGTTGATGAACTTGTGAGCGCCCTCGTAGTTCTGAGCGTTCACGGGGATACACATCATGTCGACACTCCAGTTGGAGCCCTCGGGCAGGATGTACTGCAGGTCGATGTCATCGTTGCCGAGTTCCTCGATACGGTCGAGCATGACGATATGGTCTCCGGACCATGCGATGGAAGCGGCAAGCTCACCGGAAGCCATCTTATCCTTCAGGTTGTCGACACCGTAGGCGGGCGACAACTCTGTCTTCTGATCGATCAGGAGATCCATCGCCTCGTCGAGCTGAGCCTCGTCCATGGAGTTGATGGAGTAGCCGAGATAGTTCAGGGCTACGCCGATGGACTCACGCATGGAGTCGTACATACCGATCTTGCCGGCATTCTCGGAGTTGAAGACTACGTCCCAGACAACGGACGGGTCTGTTGTGCCCTCGGGTACTTCGATCTTGTTCGCATCGTAGACCAGACCTACCGTGCAGTAGAGGTAAGGTACTGCGTAGTCGAGGACCTCATCGGAGAGGGACTGATCCTCGGCGTACTTCAGGTCGTTGAAGACGGGATCCATATACTTTGTTACGTTGGGGATGAGCGACCAGTCGATAGGCTGGATCCTCTCCTCGTTGATCAGACGGCATACCATGTACTCGGAAGGGATGATGACGTCATATGTGTTGTCGAGGTTGGGGTACATTGTCTCATTTGTCTCGAAAGTCCTGTAGACGACCTTGTACTCCGGGAACTCGGCCTCGAACTTGGAGATCGTGTCCTCAGCGATATACTCACCCCAGTTATAGATGATGAGCTCTTCCCTCTTGTCACATCCCGTGAATGAGAGAAGCGTAGCCGTAAGGATCGTTCCTACTGCTGTCACGGACATGATCTTGTGTAATTGTTTCTTCATGTTCTTTACTCCTTTTTCTTTACGTCGGCAGATGCCGTTATTTGTTATTCTTCTTGAAAGCGAGCTTCTTGTTGTCCTTCTTGAGCGACGAGATATTCGACAGCACAAGGAGCAGGAATATCGCAGCGAAAAGTATCGTCGTTAAAGCATTCATCTTCGGGCTTACACCCAGCTTTGTCTGCGAATAGATAGCCATCGGCAGCGTCTGTGTCGAAGAGTCTACGTTGAAGTTCGAGATCAGATAGTCATCGACAGACAGCGTGAACGTGAGCATGAGCGATGACAATATGCCCGGCATCAGCTCGGGGATTATAACGAGCCTTATCGTCTGCCACTGTGTGGCGCCAAGATCCATCGCGGCCTCGGCAAGGTTCTTGTCGAGCTGCTTCATCTTCGGACTGATCGACAGTATCGCGAACGGTACGCAGAAGGCGATATGCGCCAGGATCAGCGTGAGCTGGCCCTTCTCGACATTGAGGAACGAGAACAGGAGCATGAAAGCGATACCGAGTACCAGCTCCGGCATAACGTTCGGTACGTATGTCAGGTTCATTATCGTGTTCTGCAGTTTCTTCCTGATGTAGGCAAGGCCCAGGCAGGTGATGACTCCGAATGCGGTCGCGACCACGGAAGCGATCGCGGCGATCTTGAGCGTCGTGATGAGTGCATCGAACAGCTGGCTTCCGTCAGATCCCTGGAACAGGCTCGTGTAGTTGTCGAGCGTGAATCCGCCCCAGATAAACGACTTCGGGACCTTGTTGAACGAGAAGATTATCAGCACCGCGATGGGCAGATAAAGGAAGAACAGAACAAGTCCGATATAGATATCCGGCAAAAGTCTTCTTAAGAATCTCATAATGCCATACCTCCGCTTCCGGCTTCCTTATCCTGATTACGAAGGACACCCATTGTAATGATGACGAAGACGAGCAGGATGAGAGCCATAACATTGCCGGCCTGCTGGAGCTTGGGGCTCTCGCCGAGGATAAATGTCTCTATCTGCTTACCTACCGTGATGTTCGAAGGATCGATGATATCCGGGATCATGTAGAATGTCATGGACGGCATGAATACCATCTGTATGCCGGATATAACGCCGGGGAGCGACAACGGCAGGATCACTCTCGAGAATGTCTGCACCCTGTTGGCACCCAGGTCTGCCGCCGCCTGCGAGAGGGACGAATCGATCTTGACCATGACCGAATAGATCGGCAGGATCATGAACGGCAGGAAGTCACTTATCATGACCATCTTGATGACGACATCGATGGTAACCGAACCGCTGTCCAGGAAGTGGATCGGAGATGAAGTTGCACCGATCTTGGTCAGGAAGTTGTTAAGTACGCCCGTGTCGGACAGGAATGCTCTCCAGGCATATGTACGGAGCATCGTATTCATCCACATCGGCAGAACGAACAGGAGCAGGAGCCTGCTGCTCGACTTGTGTGCACGCTTTGTCCTCTCTGCGAGGATATATGCGAGAGGGTAACCTATTATCAGACATCCGACAGTCGTCCATACGGCGTAGTCAAGGCTTCTCAGGAATGTCGAGAAGTAGATCTGCATATGGACCTTGGCACCGTAGAACTTGGTGTTGATGGTCGGGCCGTCGATCAGATACTTGAATCCGTCGGTGGTGAAGGTATAGCTTCCGTTTGTTTTCGCGAAAAAGGCTCTGAAGATGATCAGTATCAGCGGCAATACGGTAAACAGCACGATCCAGAACATATAAGGATAAGACAGCTGCTTCAGGCTGAACTGCATTCCGAGAGCACCGTAGATGCTCGCTATAATGCCGATGAACAGGATAACGACCAGTATATTGCCGGCAAAAGTCTGAGATACAAAGAGCGTCTTATCGTTAAGAGAATGGTCTCTCTGCATCTTGTCCGTGATGATCTCCGACAAAGTATACAGATGCACCGCCAGCCTCGTGATCAGGAGGATGGCAACAGCCAGGCAGCCGAGCCTCTTCTTGGAGGGGGTATGTCCGTAGAGCTGGTAGCCGAGCGCCAGTGTCAGCGCGGCAACGCTCACGATTATCGTGATGATGAAGACCGTAACGCCGAACATCTGGAAGTCCAGATCGACGAATCCGGATCTCTGAAGCTGAACGTGATATCTCGGATGCAGGAGCATCGTAAAGAGCGAATACACACGTCTCGATCTGTACATGACGTTCAGATCGAACATAGGTATAAACATCGACACCAGAGACAGGAGCGATGCAACGATCATTATCACCGCATGAGCGGGTAAGACCTTGAACTTGTTCTTAATGTCGGTCATTCCTCGTCCTCCGCGGCTTCATCCTCATCCTCTACCTTAACACCGAAGCTGTCGGGATCAGGTGAGAAAGCTGACTTCCTCATGATATGTATGTCGTCCGGATCGAATGTCAGACCTACCCGCTGACCCACGGTTACAGGGTCAACATCGTGGATCATCCACTCGATGCCGTTGTCGGACTTAACGATTATCTCGTAGTGCACGCCCTTGAAGACGATGCTCTCTACACTGCCGTTGATATGCTTGTCGGACTCTTCCTTAACATAGATATCCTCAGGCCTTACGACGACATCTACCGGATTTACCGCACCCTCGTTCATCTCGGGGAACAGCGGATCGACACACTCGAAGGTCCTGCCGGCAAATGTAACTTCAAGTCCCTTGACCATATATCCGGGAATGATGTTCGACTCGCCGATGAAGTCCGCGACATATGCGTTCTTCGGCTCGTTATAGATATCGATGGGCGTGCCGACCTGCTGGATAACACCATCCTTCATAACGATGATAGTATCGCTCATCGT
>OMQY01000198.1 GCA_900313405.1 uncultured Eubacteriales bacterium | reverse complement strand
TCTATAACAAATATATCGAGCCTACCCGACAGGATCGTAAACACAGAGCGGGGATAGAGATAGAGATACCTATAGTAAACTTGAGCGGTGATGCTGTGGACTTTGATGTGGTCCATAAAGTAACTTCCGCATTCATGGCGCGATTTGACATGAAACCTGTCGGAGTTGACGACAACGGTGATGTCTATCTGGCGGACAATGATATCGGAGATTCACTGTCATATGACTGTTCATATAACAATCTTGAACTGTCGCTGGCATGTGCGGACGATCTGCTCCATATCAAAGACAGGTTTGAGAGTTACTACAGTGTGCTTCAGGAACTCTTTGCAGAATACGATCACACTCTTACCGGTATGGGAGTAAACCCGCACAAGGATGTTAATCACAACATCCCGGTTCCGAATGAGAGATACAGGATGCTCTTCCATCACCTGCATTCGTATCCCAAGTATAAGCAGGTTCCGATGTATTTTCATCATTACCCTGCGTTCGGAACGTTCGCGAGCGCATCGCAAGTACAACTGGATGTGGACTACGATGATCTTATAAAGACTATCAGGGTCTTCTCGCTCATAGAACCGATAAAGGCGCTGCTTTTCTCGAATTCGGTGATCCCGGATGAGAGGGAGGATATGATCTGCGTTCGTGACATGTTCTGGGAGAACAGTACGCACGGGATCAATCCACATAACATCGGTATGTACGAGTGCAGTTTTGACAGTGTTGATGAACTTCTCAATTATCTTCTGTCCACATCGATCTATTGTGTTATGCGTGACGGTAAATATGTAAACTTCGAGCCGGTATCATTCTCGGAGTACCTGAAGCTCGACAGCGTCAACGGCGAGTATTACGACAGTGAAGACGGCAGATACAAAAAGATAACGATAATCCCTGAAATGCGAGATATTGACTATCTCAGAACATTCAAGTTCGAAGATCTGACATACAGAGGTACTATAGAATTCAGGAGCTGCTGCACTCAGCCCATAGCCGACAGCATGACAGTCGGAGCCTTTCATCTTGGTCTTCAAAAACGGCTGGATCAGCTTGAGGACCTTCTTGGCAAGGATACTGTTCTTTACAGACACGGTTACACTGCGGTCGAACTAAGGCATATGTTTGTAAGACAGAAGTTCCCGGGCTACATTGATCAGAACAAGCTCTACGATCTGATCGAGAGGATAACTGATCTGGCGTCCGATGGCCTTCGTGAGCGCGGCTTCGGCGAGGAGGACCTTCTTGAACCGCTCTATGACAGGATAGCAAGAAGATCGTGTCCCGGACTCGATATGATGAGAAGACTTGCAGATGGCGAGAGCATGGAGAGTCTGATCAAGGATTATGGGACGCTGAACAGGGATTAGGCTTAGTGTTACATTGTCGATTGTGCTAAAATAAACACGATATGAGACTTGCCACGGAGGTGCGCCATGCCCTATTCCAGTGTTTTCCTGTCCAGCATCGTCAAGAACTTTAATCTCGAGACGGTCTACGATTCGGGGGATATCGATCAGAGAAGGATCTGTGTTGCGGATGTAACCAGACCCGGACTGCAGCTCGCCGGATACTACGATCACTTCGGCCCGGACCGTATTCAGGTCGTGGGCAATATGGAGCATGCTTTCCTTGAGCATCTGACAGCCAGGGAGAGGAAGAAGTCCTTGATGGCGCTTTTCGATAAAGAGATCCCGGCGCTGGTACTGACACGTAATCATGAGGCACACAAGGAATTGCTCGAAGCGGCCGCAGAGAAGTGTGTCCCCGTATTCAGGACGGATGAAGCCACTTCGGAATTCAGCAGTGCGCTCGTTAAGTATCTCAAGATGGAATTGGCACCTCGCGTAAGCATGCATGGCGTTCTCGTAGAGGTAAACGGTGAAGGTATCCTGATCCTCGGAGAGTCCGGAGTCGGTAAGTCGGAGACGGCGTTGGAGATCGTAAAGAGAGGCCACAGGCTTATAGCAGACGATCAGGTCGAGATCCGTAAGATATCAGATACAACGCTTGTCGGAAGCGCACCGGAGGTCATAAGACATCTTATCGAGATCAGGGGTATCGGTATCCTGGACGTTAAGGAGCTTTACGGTGTATCCTCGGTCAAGCCTCAGGAGCAGATCGACTTTGTTATCAATCTGGAGATGTGGGACGAGAAGAAGACATATGACAGATTGGGACTTACTGACGAGACTACGGAGATCCTCGGGATCGACATCCCGTCCATCACGATCCCCGTAGGTCCCGGTCGTAACCTCGCGATAATCGTTGAGGCTGCGGCGATCAACTATCGTGTAAAGAAGATGGGATATAATGCCGCCAAGGACCTTGTGGCAAGAGTATTTCCGAGAGGCAGTGGTGAGAATGACTGATATCAGGGAGAATGTGATCCTTAAGCAATATACGACATTTAAGGCGGGAGGGCCTGCCGACCTGTTTGCCGAGCCCGGATCAGTGGAAGAGATAAGAGAACTGATCGGCAAGGCAGAAGAGGACGGGATCCCCTATCTTGTTCTCGGAGCCGGGTCAAACGTCCTTATTTCCGATAAGGGATACAGAGGACTGGTCATCAGGCTCGGACGGTCATTCTCCGGGATCGAGGCCGAAGACGACGGTGACCATATGATACTGACCTCTCTCGCCGGGACTCCTCTTGCTCTGCTCGGGAATCGGGCCACTCAGGAAGGGCTTGAAGGCGCTGAATTCTGTTGCGGTATACCGGGAAGCGTCGGCGGCGCAGTCTATATGAATGCAGGCGCCTACGGCGGAGAGATAAAGGATATCGCGACAGTGGCTACATACCTTAAGGATGGTAAGACCCTGACCGTCCCTGCCGAAGCGTGTGACTTCGGATACAGGCAGAGTATCTTTGCCCGGGACGATATGACGGATGCAGTCATCCTGTCTCTTAAGATAAGACTGCCCAGAGGCAACAAAGAGGCGGTAGCAACGAGAGTTGCAGAGCTCAAGCAGAAGAGATGTGCCTCTCAGCCGGTAGATGTTCCTTCTGCCGGGTCGACCTTCAAGCGCCCGACCGGGTATTATGCCGGGACTCTTATTCAGGAGAGCGGGCTCAAAGGTTTTGCTCTTGACGATTCGGGAGCACAGGTGTCGCCTAAGCATGCCGGCTTCGTTGTAAACAACGGCGGGACGGCATCTGCAACGGATATCAAGCGTCTGATAGATTATGTCAGCGATACCGTATATGAGAAGAACGGCGTCAGGCTCCGGCCTGAGGTCCGTCTGATAGGAGAGTGGGATTGATGGAATTGATCTTTTTGACGGGAATGAGCGGAGCGGGAAAGAGTCAGGCAGCTGACTTTCTGGAGGATCAGGGATTCTTCTGTATAGATAACCTTCCGCCGATGATATTGCCTGAACTGGTAAAGTCTTTCTATAAGGGGCAAGGCGGTGACGGCTTCGGCATCGATAAGCTCGTCTTCGTAGTCGATATCAGGAGCCGTGAGTTCCTGAAGGGCTTTGGTGCCGCACTCAAGAAGATAGACGAGGAGATCGGATGTGCTTACAGGATCATCTTCCTTGAGGCGTCTGATGATGTCCTCGTTAAGCGATACAGACAGTCCCGGCGTAAGCACCCTCTCGGGAAGGATCTGTCTCTGACGGATGCCATCTCTTCCGAACGTAAGTTGCTCCTGGGTATCCGTGCACGCGCAACGAACGTAATCGACACATCCATGATGGCTCTTCCGGCGCTTCGTGATGAGCTGCTCTCGATGATCGAGGATGATGCTTCGACCGGAATGTCGGTATTCATCGAGTCCTTCGGCTTCAAATACGGAATGCCTGTCGACTGTGACAACGTTCTCGATGTCAGATTCCTGCCGAACCCTTTCTACATCCCGGAACTCAAGATGATGAGCGGTCTCGATCAGGGAATAGGTGAATACCTCGAGGGCTTCGAGGAGACAAAAACATACAAAGAGAAGATAATGGATCTGCTTAAGTTCACGATCCCTCTGTATATCAAAGAGGGCAAGGGCAGACTTCATATCGGTATAGGGTGCACCGGCGGAAGGCACAGATCCGTTTACATAGCCGAGTATCTGAGCCGCAGTCTGTCAGAGGCGGGATATAAGACCATTACGCACCATAGGGATATAGATAAGGATCCCAGGTACATCAAGAAAGATGAACAGAACTGATGATAATTCCTCCCGAAGTTTCAGTTCGGGTATAAAAAAGGAGATCTCGTCTATCGCTCCGAGGAGTCTGTCCGACAGACAGGCCGTTATAGCGGGCGTCTTCTGTACGGCCACATCTGACGGGGATGATTCTCCGGCTCACAGGGTCAGGCTTACCGGAAGTGCCGCTGAGTATATCGTCG
>OMQY01000131.1 GCA_900313405.1 uncultured Eubacteriales bacterium | reverse complement strand
CCCGAGAATTCGTTCTTGTGTCTTAAGGGAACGTCAACAGGCTTGCCGTCCGAAGACATCCACAGATGTTCCGTCAGACACTCCTCGGTAAACTCATAAACGCGTCTTCGTCTGTATTCCAAAAGATAAAGGGCAAGCATAGCCTTCTCGCTGTCAGAAGCCTTATGATCGGCACAGCAACAAAGGATAATATCTCTTCGTGCGGGAGGATTGCCTTCAGGATCGGATCTGTCCATTGTCTTTACCTGATATCGGAAAGGCCGGGATCGGTGAAATGCCACTCGTGAGCTATCCTGCAGGCACCGACATCACCGTTGTTTGAATATGTCTCGATCTCACATGCGCCCTTCCAGTAGTCGACGGGCAGCCCGTGACCGGACTCGATCGCAAGATCCACGGTATACCTGCCTGAGAGCATAGCAGTCGAAGGGATCCTGATCGTGAGACTTCCGCCCTTTTCGATGTCGTAGACACGACATCCGTCGATCCTGGTATTGCTTCCGTAGATATTAAGTCCGTCCGCTCTGAAGATACCGATGCCGAAGACGGCGTCCGTAACCTTGGAACTGACTTCGTAATCGAGTTTGATGCTGCAGGGGTCTCCTACGCGGATTACGTTATTCTCCTTGCCGGAATCGTCGAGAACCGCGACTCTCGTTATCCTTGCATCACCGTTCCCCCAGCGTTTCTTCTCTTCCTCGGTCTTCTCTTCTTCCTCTTCGGGCTCCTCGCCTCTCTCCTTGGCAAGCTGAGCCTTACGAAGCTTACCCATGAGATCCATATATGCCGGATGGACATCTCTCGGGATGCCGTCCATCTCGATCTTACCGTCATGGATCCAAATGGATCTGTCGCATATCTGCTCGATCTGGGACAAGGAGTGCGAGACGATAACGATAGTCGTTCCGCGTGCCTTGATCTCCTGCATCTTGGCAAAGCACTTGGCCTGGAAGTTGGCATCGCCTACCGCCAGGATCTCATCTACAAGCAATACGTCCGCATCAACGTTGATGGCAACGGAGAAAGCAAGTCTCATGTACATGCCGGACGAATAAGTCCTGACCGGATTATCGATAAAGTCTTCAAGTTCACTGAAAGCGATGATGTCATCGAGTCTCGCGTCTATCTCTTTCTTGGTAAGTCCGAAGATCGATGCATTGGTGTAGATATTCTCGCGTCCGCTCATATCGGGATGGAAACCCGCACCGAGCTCCAGCAGGCTCGATACTCTTCCCGTGACCTCTATGGTACCCTGATCGGGATAGAGGATCCTCGTCATGAGCTTAAGGAGTGTCGATTTGCCGCAGCCGTTGTGACCGACAAGTCCGACAGCCTCGCCCTTTTTGATCTCGAGACTGATATCGTTGAGTACTACACGGTTCTCATAGCGGTTACGCTTACGGAACAGCACCTTCTCCTTAAGGGATGTGCCCTTATCGAGGAAGACCTTAAACTGCTTGGTAACATTCTTTACACTGATCGCGACGGATTCGTTACTCATATCACAATTCCTCCGCGAAATGTTTCTTCAGCCTGCCGAAGACAAGGCATCCGATAACCAGGAAGACTATTCCGAGCAACAGTGCCTCACCCAGTGTGGCAAGCTTCGGAACCGTTCCCCAGTAAAGTACGTCTCTGTAGCCGGCGACGATCGACGTCATCGGATTTAGATGCAGGAAGACTCTGTATCTCTCGGGACACATATCTTCCGAATAGACAATGGGCGTCAGATACATCCACGCCATCGCGATGATGCCGAGGATATGCTCCAGATCCCTGAAATAAACGGTAACGGCCGAAGTGATCATCGCCATTCCGAGGCAGAGCACATATTCGACCAGCATAATGACGGGCAGACAGATGATCCCGAGCGGATCAGGTCTTACTCCGGCGAAAAGCACCACCGCAATGACTACGACAAAGCTCAGCAGCATATTGACGAAGCTGCTGGTGACATACGATATCGGAATGACTTCACGCGGGAAGTAGATCTTCTTGACCAGATCCTTCTGCGATATTATCGATACAGATCCGCCGGTCAATGAAGCCGAGAAAAAGATCCACGGGATCAGAGCGACGAACAGGTAGAGATAGAACTTCTCGATATTATTCCTGAGGATTATCGAGAATACCATATTGTAAACGACGAGCTGTAGCAGAGGGTTGATAAATGTCCACAGGAAACCCAGAACGGATCCCTTGTACCTGCCTCGAAGATCCTTACGGACCATGCTCGATATCATCTGACGGTAATTGTAGATTTCCTTAAACATCAGGATGTTATGCCTCATCAGTCTTGATCGGGAACTGATATCCCTGCCTGTACGCCTGAAGCACAGACTCGACCGTCTCATTTACATCATAGAT
>OMQY01000188.1 GCA_900313405.1 uncultured Eubacteriales bacterium | reverse complement strand
GCCTGCGGTACTGTACCTGCTGCCGACGAACTTCAGCGACTCCTGTATCTCTTCATAATCGCTCTCCTTGGAGAAGATCGTACGTGCAAGGACAAAGTTCCTGTCCGTTCTGTCGATATTTGAAGGGCATCTGTAGAAGCTTGGCATAAAGCTTCCTCTCAGGAACTCATAACCGCCGAGGTTGATCCCGTTGACAGCGCCGGTCTTACGACTGAATGTAACCTTCATCGTCTCGTTGATAACATTAATGCTGTCCGGAGTAGCTTCTACTCTGAAGGCCTGTGACAGAGCCGATACACTGCTCTCCTCTTCAAAGCCTGCGCCATAAGCGATCTCCTCGGAAGGTGCCATACGCTCTACATTATTCTCGTTATAGATGCTGACTTCACCTTCCACCGTGTCGGTATCGTCTGATCCGTCGTGCTCGATCTCATCGGGATCATTCACATCTCTTACCAGTTTGGCATTGATCTGACTGTCGACCATGAGCCCTGATACGGATATGGAATCAATGCTCTTAACGTCACCCGTATTACCGATCGCTACGGGATTGCCCGCCTCATCGGCGAGAACAGACTGATAGAAAGCCACCTCGTAGCCTTCGCGGGCATAATATGTATCTGTCGCGAGCTTAAGACTGATATCGAAGATAACCTCATGCGACATGGAATTCATATACATCTCGATCAACTTGGCATTGCCTGAGGCCCAGCCGTCCATCAGGAATCTCGCTATGCCTGCCGGGAATCTCAATGTCCTGATACCGTAAGGTTCTATCTCAGAGATGCTTCCCTTCCCGCTCAATACGGAATTGCCGCCAACCATGACCTTCCATTCAAGGAGCAGGTCGGGTGTAAATGCAAACGGATGGAGATTACGCATCGTAAGCGACAACGGGTCATCATTCGCAGCGAAAATACTGATCGACTGACACTGCTTCTTGATATCCAGATATATCGGGTGAGGGTTACGTTCACTGTCTACGATGCCCTGACCGATGCTGCTGTTCGCCTTCTGCTTCTCACCTACCAGATCGGCATGGTGAATCCACTTATATTCAGCCGAATCATCACGGAAGTGAGTCCTTCCCATAATGCTCTCGAAAATATTCTTTCCGGTCTTATTCTTGGATACGATGTTCGCTCTGTCGAGACAGAGATCCTCCCAAGGTCCGAAGACGATAGCGCCCTCATTCGGCATCGCCGGCAGATCTGACACCTTACCGGCATCGTCGGCGCCGCAGTACCACGGCCTTGTGTCATCTATAGCCGAACACTTATTCTTGATGCCCTGATACTCAGAAGCATTATATCCGTAATCATTGAGTGCCCACATAATGACCGATGGATGGTTAAGGACTGAATGCACATAATCTTCCATAACTTTACGGTCAGCGGAAGCGATAACATAGATACCGTACTGATCACAGAGGTTAAGGAACTCATCACTTGCCGGGAATCCCTGACTGATCACACCGTTGATCCCGCATCTCTTCATAAGGATGATATCCTGACGCATCCTGTCCAAAGGTGCAGCGATACCGCCCATAGGATCGAATTCGAAGTATCTGGTGAGCATAAGAGGCACACGCCTGTCATTGATATTGAGCTTACCGGTATAGATCTCGGTCGTCCTGAAGCCGAACCTCTTCTTCTTGGAAGTAATCGTCCTGCCCTCGGAATCCTTGACTACGAAAACGATATCGTACTGTACGGGAGTCGCATCAGACCACTGGGCAACATCAAGCGCCACGAAGTCGATCGTCTCCTGTATCGTCTTATGTGCATCAATAGTACCCGTCAGCGTCTTCTGCTGAGCGAGTTTAACGTAAGGCAACTTATAGGGATCATACTCGGCTCTGGCCTCGAGCACAAAAACATCAACCGAGAAAGGCAGCGGATAATCCGTATGATTCCTGAGCCTGAAGTCTGCTTTGACAGTATAGTCGCCTCTGGACACTCTTGCAGATTCAGTCGACAGTTCGGTTGACGAAGGATCTGCTACAACAAGCTGGCTAACATAGGCCGCCGGTGCCGATGCCATGCGCATCTGAAGCCCGCTCATCTCGAGCAGAGGCTCTGCTACGATATATAGGGGTCTGAAGATGCCGCTGAAACCGTATGCGGCGATATCCTTGATGATCTTCCCGTGGCGGTTCCTGTCCCATCTGTTGACAATGATGGTCAGCAGATTAACGCCTGCTCTCGCTGTCTCAGACAGCAGCAACCTTTTCCGGGTAAATATCGAGTGAGACTCGGCAACGAGCTGGCCGTTCAGATAAACAGCGAAGCTGCCGCAGATTCCGGATGCCTCGAGATATATGGCCCTGTCGATATCATCAGGCGCGAAAACAACATTCGTCCTGTATATGCCTACTTCATCATTATCGTCAACGCTCGAGTGGAGCACATACTTGTCGGAGATGCTCTCCTCATTACGCTTGGCATTCCGCTCAAGCTCCTCAGGATAGTTATAGAGCAGGTTCTGCGGGAGTCCGTATCCTTCCGTCTGCATCGTGGAAGGGGTGTTGATTATATCCCAGTCCGAATCATCAAAGGATGCGGACTCTACGCCGAAGGGAACCTCGCCCTGGCGCTGTGCCATCATAAACCTCCAGGAATTCAGCTCCCTGACATAGGGAGACTTAACAAGACCGAACTCCGGAAAGACCCTCTCGGAATAAATATTCTCGAAAGCATCGTATGGGAAAAACCCGTCTACGTTATACTCAAATTCCATATGCACCTTCAATTAAAGATCTTCAATATACATTGTATCATTATGCCTATTGATTATTATTGCACGAAGATTACAACTTATCTGGGCAAAATTGATGTTAATACTTCTTTATAATAAAAAAGTCCATTGTTTATGCTCGAAAGTTTTATATAATCAACTTATACCCAATAACATCTTATAAGGAGGGACACTATCATGAGTATACTCTTGGGCCTGGTCATCCTGGCTTCCCTGCTCGCCCTCGGGTACGCTGCGATCAATTTCTATTCGGTCAAGCGTCTCGAAGAAGGCACAGAGAGGATGGTCGAGATCGGTCAGGCAATTCGTCTCGGTGCCAACACTTTCATCAATTATGAGTACAAAGTTGTTGCCATCATCGGCTCGATCATCGCGGTCTGCCTCGCGGCAGTCATCTCCTGGCAGGGCGCCTGCGCCTTCATCATCGGTGCTACGATGAGTGCTTCCGCAGGTTATGTCGGAATGAAGATCGCTACATATGCCAACGTCCGCGTTACAAACACCGCACGTAAGACAAACAAGCTCGGTGACACCCTGAAGGTCGCTTTCAAGGGCGGCTCCGTAATGGGTCTCTGCGTTGCCGGCTTCGCGCTCCTCGGCATCTTTATCGTATACTCAGTCTTCGGCTACGGTCTTGGTCAGATCTCCGACGTATATGACGGCGTCGAGAACACACCCGGCCTGCTCGACCTGAACGCCCCCTTCTCAATGACCATATCCTGTTATGCCCTCGGTTGCTCGGTAATCGCCTTGTTCAACCGTGTCGGCGGCGGTATCTACACCAAGGCTGCCGATATGGGCGCCGACCTCGTCGGTAAGACAGAAGCGCACATCCCCGAGGATGACCCGCGTAACCCCGCCACCATCGCCGATAACGTAGGCGACAACGTCGGTGATGTCGCAGGTCTCGGCGCCGACCTCCTCGAGAGTTATGTCGGTGCGATCATGTCCGCAGCGATCCTCGCATGCGAGCTGTTCGGCAAGAGCGCTGCATTTACCAACTCCAAGCTTCTCGAGCGCATGCTCCTCTTCCCGGTTGCTTTCGCTGCAATCGGACTTATCTCCTGTATCCTCGGCATCGCGTCCATCCTTCTCAAGAAGACGCTCTCCGAAGATCCCCACATGGAACTCAATCTCTCCACCTGGATATCTGCCGGCATCACAGCCATCCTCGGCTTCGTAATGACCTACGTTATCTTCGGTGACTACACCAAGTCGCAGCTTCAGGATATCCACTTCAAGATAGGCTGGGTATCCCCTTGGGTCTGCGCCGTCATCGGTGTTCTTGCCGGCATCATCATCGGTGCCATTGCCGAGTACTACACCAGCTACGACTACAAGCCCACCCGCTACCTCGCCGGATCCTCTGTCGAAGGTGCCGCCCTCACGATCACACAGGGTCTCGCCCTCGGCATGAAGTCCTGTATGGCTCCCGTCCTCATCCTCGGCGGCGCCATCTACATCTCCAGCGTATTAGGCGGCATGTACGGTATTTCCTGTGCATCCATCGGAATGCTCAGCTTCGTTGCCGCTACTGTTTCCGTTGATACATACGGACCTATCTCAGATAACGCAGGCGGCATCGCCGAGATGAGTTACCTCGACGAGTCCGTCCGTAACATTACGGACAAGCTCGACTCCGTCGGTAACACGACAGCCGCCATCGGTAAGGGCTTCGCCATCGGTTCCGCCGCACTTGCTACGCTCTCGATGATGAACTCCTACCAGTATTCCTACAACGATTCGGCCGAGAGCATCATGCTCGATGTCATCAGCCCCCTCACCCTCGCAGGCGCCATCATCGGTGCAGCACTGCCGTTCCTGTTCTCCGGTATCCTCATCGAAGCAGTTGCCAAGGCCGCCCGTAAGATGGTCGACGAAGTACGCCGTCAGTTCAAAGAGATCCCCGGCCTCCTCGAAGGCAAGGTCCTCCCCGACTACAAGACATGTATCGGAATCTCCTCCCAGGGCGCTCTCCGTGAGATGCGTTTCCCGGCTCTGCTGGCACTGATCTTCCCTGTAGCATCCGGCTTCCTGTTCGGTGCCGAGTTCGTCGGCGGTGTCCTCGTAGGTGCTACGATCTCCGCCATCATGCTGGCCATCTTCACCGGTAACGCCGGCGGCGCATGGGACAACGGTAAGAAATACATCGAGACAGGAGCCATCGAAGGCCACAAGAAGGGATCCCCCGCCCACGACGCCGCAGTTGTCGGTGACACGGTCGGCGACCCTCTGAAGGACACGGTCGGCCCTTCCCTCGACATCCTGATCAAGATCATGAGCACGATCTCATTGGTAACGGTCGCCGTCTTCAGCAAGTACAACCTGATCGACTGGCTCAGGGACATCCTGTGATATAATTGTGTGCTAACGACAGCTGCACCCGCCGCGGGCTTGATGCCCCCCGGCGGGTGTTTTTTCGAGCAAAAACAGGAACGACAATAAAACGACAATGAAAACACCCTATTCCATTGTCGTTTTGTTGTCGATTCGGTAAAATCACCCCTTTTGCGCCCTAACGACACAGAAACGACAATGAAAACTCCCGATTCATTGACGATTCTTTGTCAAATGTCAAAGCATAACGAGATTAGATCTTTGTCGTCTATTTTCCGCTTTTGTCATGAATTGTGAGCAATTGTGAGCCAATTCTTGTTGCCTGCGTTGTAGAGTAAAGAAAATGACGGAGGTATCAGACATGGATATCATTCAAAGACATATTGCGCTCAAGATCAATTACCTCGAAGGACTTATCCGGCAAATGCCTGATGTTTCTACATTTACAAGAATCAACAAAAACTCCGTGAGCACCAAAGTCAGAGTGCACAGAAACGGTACTACTCTGTACACTGCGGGGGCAAAAACACAAAAAGGACAGGCATTGCTGCTCAGTGGCGAACTGAAACAAAAATACCTCTCCGAACTCAACAGTCTTCACAGTTACTGGCACTCAAGGTGGCGCGAGCCGGTTCCGAAGCTGGTAAGGAAGTCGACGGCAGGCGGTCCGTCTGTCAGATCACCGCTACTATCTCTCGAGAACTACCTGAGGGCTGAGCCATACTGTAACCTGGCATACCCGATCAGAAACGGGATCTTGCTGAACGACAAGATGTACAGGTCAAAGGGAGAGATCAAAGTCGCGGGCAATTTAAGCTCACTTGGGCTTGAGTTCAAATATGAGACTATGCTTGATGCAGGCGGACATGGTGTTTTTCCTGACTTTTTTGCCAGGTCAGTCGAGATCAATAACTGTGCGTATGTCGAGTATTGCGGGATGCTCGACGACCCGAACTACTATAATCAGTACATCATGAAACGTCAGCTGTATCACAACATGGGGCTGCGCGAAGGCGTGGATGTGGTGTTTATCAACGAGTTCAGGGACATCAATGTCAGCGATGACTGGATCAAGCTTCTAATCCTGCATGCATTGGAGTTTGACGCCAAGTTCGAAGAGCAGCCGATGCAGTTCAGAACAAGGCTATAAGCCCGATTATCTCGAGGATAACGACAGCGATGAGGATGACGGATGCGATGCCGAGGTCGAAGCTGTTGCGGAAGAAATCAGGCTTACCGTAAGCTTCGGGCGGGAGCTTGCCGACGGCGGGCTCGTTGTTACGGAGTTTGACGCGCTCGCCGAGCTTGTCGTCAGAAGGATTGTAAACGTTGGGCGTTCCGTCGTAGCCGGTATCATAGTATGCAGTAACGGTCGGCTTGACCTTGCCGGCGAGGAGTTCCTCATCTTCTATCGGCTCGAAAAACGCCGCCGAAGAATCAGTAAACTCGATTGAATCATAGCGGCTGCTCCTGGCCTCCGCACGTCGATCTTCAGAAGACACGACAAGACCGACGGGATTCTCTTCCCGATTCATTACATTGCGGTCGATATCCGTCGCCGCCGTGTCAAACATGTCATCGTACTGCGGTATCATATGGTGGATTATACCACGGTTGGTATATTGTGTGCCATAGATTGCGAGTGGGACGATCGATCGATATAGTCTCCGGATTTTTATTCGCTCTCACTTCATACCGCCCATCTTTTTATACACGTCCCCGCGGCTTCCGGCCAGAAGCGTGTTGACCACGACGATCTGCCTGCCGATTATCGTATAAATGACTCTGTACTTCCCTATTCGGATCCTGTAGTAGTCGGCGTGCTTTGCTTTGATCCTCTTGCAGTCTATAGTCTCCGGGTGATCTCCGGTCAGCAGTTCTCTTATGGCGCTCTCATACTGCGTTCGAACGTCTTCGTGATCGAAGAAAAACTTATCGGCCGCTTTGGTATAGTTAATTGCAAAATAACGATCGGGATTGTACGCCATGTTTCCGTCTCACAGCTTAATGAACTTAGTCGAACTGATCGTAAGATCGTCATCAGATAAGCCGTCGATCATATCGAGGATCTCTGCCGATTCCTCCGCCGAAGCATCTTCGATCTGCCCTGCCAGACGGTAATACGGATCATCCTTCAACGTATCGAGATATGCTTTTATCGCATTCTTTATCAAGTCTGTAGAGGTCATATTGAATGCCTTTGCTACAGTCTTCATCTCTGTTATATCGTCTACATCCATCTTAAAGTTAACCATCTTGCTTGTCATATCGATCACCTCGCTTATACATAGTATATATCATCTTTACGGTATATACAATTACTTCCCCACTCATCACAAAGGGCCGCCAAGCGGCGGCCCTTGCCTTCATTACTCTTCTGACAGAGCGGAACGTCTTACGTCTGTTCTCTCTTCCTGATCACGCTGATCATGACTATTCCGGCGGCGACAAGCACGATTCCGATCCACATATAACTGTTCATACAAATCAGTCCGTCTCGTTCGAGGCGGACTGATACTCTATTACAATATCTTAACTTACTTCAGTATCCCATAATCGGCACAGATCCCTGCCCACTCGACTGAGCCTGCGAAGCCCCGGAAGACGGACTCGCGCGAAGCGCCGGCAGCTAACTGCCCTGTCCAGTCGGCAAAGCCTGCCGGATCGGGTTCACGATCCATGAAGGTGTGATAGAGGCGCGTGACATACTCTTCGTCACTATAATTGCCGTCCAGGAATTCCCGGCTGAAGAAGAAACCGTGCGCAGCCTCGGAGCCGCTTATCCTCCTGTTAGCCAATTGAGTCGACCAGTCGGTAAGTCCTCCGGGATCGAACTCCCTGCAAAGGCATGTGGTATAAAGACGGGTAGCAAAGCCTATTACCTCTTCGCTCGGTTCGATCGTGATATTCGGTACGCCCGTACCGCCTGAATTGATGCCGAACTTGAGGCACAGGTTCGCCCACTCGGTGGAGTTGATAAAACCGGCGAGTATGCTCTCACGGGACGCGCCCTTCTCCAGTTCAGCCATCCAGTTATTGAATCCGTACTGGTCCGGTTCACGATCAAAGAAAGTCCTGTATAGCCTCGTCAGGAAATCGGCGTCAGACAGACCCGAATTGATGAACTCCGGACTTAAGAAGAAGCCACGGGCTGCATCGGCGCCGCTCAATTCTCCGGATCTGATCTGCGATACCCAATCGGCCTTACCGTTAGGATCGGACGCACGATCAAGTGCTACGGAATAGAGCCTTTCGACGAAGCCCTCTACTCCGCCCTCAGCGCTCGAAGATGAGGAGCCGCCCGAGGAAGGCTTAGGCGTAGGTGTCGCAGGTTTCTTAGTTGGCGTAGGTGTTGCCGGCTTGGGTGTAGGGGTTGCAGGCTTAGGAGTCGGAGTTGACGTCGGCTTGGTCAGGTACACCTGTGTCGAGTCATCTATCGCCAAAGCGCTTGTCCAGTAATCGTAGATCGGCCATCCTCCGTCGGAATACACCGAAGCTGTTGACGAGATAGGGGTCTTGGAACAATTCTGATAAACGTTGATCAGATCGGGATTATTGTTGATGTGAAGCGTTTTAATATTGTTATTCTGGCACTGAAGATCATTTAGATCAGGGCATTTGCTGACATCGAGCGAACTGAGCTGATTATCATTGCAGATAAGATGATTGAGATGGACGAGGCCAGTTACGTCGAGCTTGGTGAGTTTGGCCTCCGAACATTCGAGGTAAGAGATATCGGGATTATGGCTCAGATCAAGTGAGGTCACATTTGTCCCGCTGCATCGCAGATCACTCAGATACGGATTCTTACTGACATTTATGACTGACAGGGGATTATCAGAAGCCGTAAGGATAACCAG
>OMQY01000127.1 GCA_900313405.1 uncultured Eubacteriales bacterium | reverse complement strand
TTCTACCAATGAATGCATACTAAATCGATTTTAGTTTTTCACTCAACCTTTGGACAGTCGCGCACTTCTCAGGCAGGCTCTTTCCAATTGAGATCCGGCTTAATCCCCTTTTTTACGCAATCATCGAGATAGAGATCAATGAGAACCTGATAGGGGATACCGGTTTCTTCAGCCATGCTCTTAAAATAGTCAATGGTTGTAACCCGAAGATTCATAGTAACCTGTCGCTTAAGCTTATCGGCATACGGGTTCTTCCTCGGATTCAGATTCTTGATATCATAATTGTCTCTCATAAGTCACCACCAAACTGCACGTAATAATCAGTTTCCTGCCTCGTTGCCTCTCGCGCTGATTTGATCCTTATCACATCATCTGTTCCCCTGTAACAATGACAGACTGTAAGCACACTTGCTGTTCTGCTCATTCCTATTATCAGGAACCTGCTTTCTTGTATTGAATGATCAGGATCGTCAAACAATACTGCATTATTATCGTAGAAAACAGTACATGCCTCCTTAAAGTCTATCCCATGCTTCCTAATTTTGATGATGTTCTTGTTCTCATCCCATTCAAAGGTCATTAGGACTCCTCCGTATAATTATATTATAATTATGTTCACTCCACAATAGATAACTACAACTGTATTCTATCAAGCCAATACGGCCATTATTGGGACAAAAAAACGCATATTTAGGGGCTCTCCGGACGACGAAGATAAATATCCCCACGGGATCCGCGACAATGAAACGACAATGGAAAAGGGTAGTTTCATTGTCGTTTTGTTGTCGAATCCCTAAAAAGTACATCTATAAAGCCAATCGACAAACAAACGACAACGAATGAGGGTGTTTTTATTGTCGTTTCATTGTCGTTTCCCGGGGAATGGGAAAGAGGTTGCTCAAAACTGTATCTGCGAATCTCCTACATTTATTATTTCTCTCAGCGTTACGAATAGTAACACCGGAGTAGATCAGGCGCTCGGGAAACGCTCTCTCACTCGGCTGCACCACTCATCCGAGCACCCCACAAAAAAAGTTGCCTCTTACGAGACAACTCTTCTTAGTTTGCATAATCGATCGGGAATTATGCTCTTCCCATTCTCTTATTGAACTTATCAACACGTCCGCCTGTGTCAACCAGCTTCTGCTTGCCTGTGTAGAAAGGGTGGCAGTTGGAGCAGATATCAACACGAAGCTCTTCCTTCGTGGAGATCGTCTCGAATGTCGCACCGCAAGCACATCTGACTGTTGCAACGTAAGTCTTAGGATGGATGTCGCTCTTCATTCATTTCACCTCTCAATCAAAGATACAGCGCGTACTTCTTTGCACGTATGCCATACCGGATCTATTAGTAACTTTGGTATATTACTCGATTTGTCAGCGGTTGTCAATTAACCGAAAAGGATTTTTTGGCCGACAATACAAATGATGCATTGCTGGTCGTCCTCTTCATATAATTGATGACTGCCTCCGTCGCAGCGATGGTATCGACCTCGGCGATCGCCTTTCTGGTGAGCCAGATCGATTCCATCTCCTCCGGAGTCAGAAGGAGATCCTCTCTTCTGGTACCTGACTTGTCGACCGCGATGGCAGGATATACACGCCTGTCGGCGAGCTTCCTGTCGAGCACGACTTCCATGTTACCCGTTCCCTTGAACTCCTCGAAAATAACCTCGTCCATTCTCGAACCTGTCTCGATAAGAGCCGTCGCGATAATGGTCAGGCTTCCGCCGAATTCGATATTACGGGCAGCGCCGAAGAATCGCTTCGGACCGTAGAGGGATCCCGGGTCAAGACCACCGGACAAAGTCCTTCCGGTAGGGTTGATCGTAAGGTTATATGCTCTTGCAAGTCGCGTCATCGAGTCGAGCAGGATAACGACGTCCTGACCCATCTCAACGAGCCTCATCGCTCTCTCGAGAACAAGTTCCGTGATCCTTACGTGATTCTCAGGTCTCTTATCGAAAGTCGAATAAGCAACTTCACCCTTGATGGAACGCTGCATATCCGTAACTTCCTCCGGACGCTCATCTATCAGGAGCACGATGACCTTGCAGTCGGGATTGTTGGCCGTGATCGCATTGGCGATCTTCTGCATAAGGATAGTCTTACCTGCCTTAGGCGGCGATACGATCATACCTCTCTGTCCCTTACCGATAGGGCAGAACAGATCGATAATCCTGCACGACAGATCCTCGGCACCGGTCTCGAGTGTAAGTCTCTGATCAGGATAGATCGCTGTCAGATGCTCGAACTTCGGTCTCTTACGGATGATGTCATAATCAGAATCCTCGGGGATCTCAACACCGTTAACGGAAATGACCTTACGAAGCGGAGCGTACTTGTCCTTACCGCGAGGGGGAGCAACGAGTCCCTTGATGTAGTCGCCTTTACGAAGGCCCATTCTCTTGATCATCTGACCGGGAACATATGCATCGTCCTCTCCGGGCAGATAGTTATTACGATGTACAAAACCGCAGAAATCATTCCTGTCCTGTCCGCCGATAGAGAGTACTCCCTCGATCTCGGTGTACTGGATCTCAGGTGCCGGCGGCGGTGCTTCAACAGCAGTCTCCTCACCTTCCTCGATCGCGATCTGCTTGGTCTCCTGTGAAGGGCCGAAGGATATCCTTCTCTTCTTGGATCTCGAAGGCTGTGCCTGGGCTTCACCCGCGGGCTTCTCTTCGGCAGGCTTCGTATCTTCGGAAGCAGCCGTTTCTTCAGGTGCAGCAGCTTCCGCACTGTCTGTCTTCTCTGACTCAGCCGCATTCCTCTTCTTACGTCCGCGGCCGGACTTATTCTTCTTGTCAGCCTTCTCTTCCTTAGCTGTCTCTTCCTTTGCCTCAGCATCCGCAGGAACTTCTGCGGGAGCTGCTTCTGCCTCGGCAGAACCTGTCTCTTCCTTGTCAGCCTTCTTCGAAGAAGTCTTCCTGCTCTTCTTGGCAGGCTTCTTGACCGGCTTTTCAGAAGGTGCCTCGACGGCAGGATCGGAAACCTTGGCCTCTTCCTGTGCTTCAGGCGCTTCGGCAGCGGCTTCTGCCTTCTTCGGGCGTCCGCGCTTCTTGGGAGCGGGCTTCACTTCTGCCTCGGCGGGAGTCTCTTCGGCAGCCTTGTCGTCCACGGAAGCCTTTTCCGACTTCTCAGCCTTCTCGGCTTTTGCCTTCTTTGCCTTAGTAGCGCGCGGCTTGGGAGCAGGTTCGGAGACAGGTGTACCGCTTATGGCAGCCATCAATTCCTCACGGGACTTCTTGTCTGCTTCAGCACTGTCATAGATACCGAAAGTGACTGCGATTACCTTAAGGTCGTCCAGCGATTTTGACGCCAGCATTTTCTGTTCTTCAGTCATATAAACCTCATTTGTCGGATTGATAAAGATATTCAAGAAACTATCAAAACGGGGTATTCGGATCTCACGCGAGATCCCTGTTCAAATCGTGAGGATATTATCATTTATTATGCTGATAGTCAACAACTTAATATAAGGCAAAGCGAAGGCATGACGCGGCGTTGCTCGTACCCCGGGTCTCCCCCCCGAGCACGCGGGTATGCCGCCGGGTCAGAGTGTTTTCGAGAAGAATACATAAAAATAGACGCCCGTCTATATAGACGAGCGTCTATGGCAATTCCAACTTGGTACTTACTGATCGCCCAGAGCAGCGAACTTATCCATCATATCAAGGGCCTTACCGGTTCCGATAGCCACGCAGGAAATAGGATCCTGAGCGATATATACATCGATACCGATCTTTGTGGCGAGCATTCTGTCAAGACCATAGAGGAGTGCGCCGCCGCCTGTCATTACGATACCTCGCTGTGAGATATCGGCCATAAGTTCCGGAGGTGTCTTCTCGAGAACAACATGTACGGCTTCGAAGATGGAAGATACAGGTTCTTCGAGAGCCTCGAGCATCTCGGTGGAAGATACGGTTACTGTCGCAGGAAGACCCGTGATCAGGTTACGTCCGCGAACGTCGAGTGTCAGCTCCTCGTCACGGGGATAAGCGCATCCGATCTGGATCTTGAGCATCTCGGCTGTCTTATCACCGATCAGGATATTATGCTTACGTCTTACGTGCTTGATGATCGCCTCGTCGAACTTGTCGCCCGCTACCTTAAGGGACGCATCGACAACAGGTTCACAAAGAGAGATAACGGAGATATCCGTCGTACCGCCGCCGATATCAACGACCATGGAACCGGACGCCTTTGTGATATCGATACCTGCTCCGATGGCAGCTGCGATAGGCTCTCTTATAAGGAAAACGTCCTTCGCGCCCGCATGACGGCAGGCATTCTCGACTGCCTGCTGCTCGACGGGAGTGATGACAGAAGGAACGCATACAACGATAGTCGGCTTGAAATACGTTGCTCTGATACCGCTGCACACACGGCCGATGAAGGCCTTGAGCATAACTTCAGTAGCTCTGAAGTCAGAGATGACACCCTCGCGAAGAGGTCTTATTGCCTCGACAACACCCGGTGTACGGCCGAGCATAAGGCTGGCGGATTCACCGACAGCAAGAACTTTACCTGTTTTGTTGTTAACTGCGACAACGGAAGGTTCCTTGAGAACAACACCTTTGCCGCGCACGTAAATAAGAACACTGCTGGTACCGAGATCGATACCGATTTCCATTCCTAAACCCATTTATAGTACCTCATGTATATAGACAGACGTCCTATTCAGTTCGTTCATAAGCGGACCGGCAGACGCCGTAGATTGCTGTAAAACAGTTTAATTATACATTAACCAATCCAAATTACAACGAGAAAGCGACTATTCAATACTACAAACATGTTTCGTTTTGAGTTTATTTTTTGTTGGATGTCCGAAAACGATTGTGAACAAACTGTGAACGCATGTTATAATCAACCTATATTGTATCAGGAGGTAGTTATCCCATGGGCCTAAAAAAAGACCTTGACTACAGACTCTATGTACAAAGAGAAGAAGGCTTTATCCGATCAGATTACCGCAATGAACTGAGACAGTATAACAGGATCAAGAACGGCGACGTTGAAGGAACACGGGACCGCTACAAGATCGCACGTGCCGGCTTCAAAGACGGCTGGGGCAAACTCTCCGATGATCCTCTCCGTAATGCACAATATCATCTGGTCGCTTCGGCTGCCGTCATAAGCAGGATCTGTATCGACGGCGGAATGGAGATGAACGCTGCCTACACCCTGAGCGATATCTATATCAACAAAGCCGACGAAGCCGGAAGTCCCGAAGAAGTAATCGATATCCTCGGCGATATGCAGATAGATTATGCGACCAGAATGCGCGATCTTAAGAGAACGAATGCGATCAATCT
>OMQY01000290.1 GCA_900313405.1 uncultured Eubacteriales bacterium | reverse complement strand
GAGTATTGCCTTATGAGCGTGGAGCCTGTTCTCGGCTTCGTCAAAGATCACGCTCTGCGGACCGTCACAAACATCCTCTGTAACCTCGTAGCCGCGATATGCGGGGAGACAGTGCATGAAGATGGCGTCCTTGTGGGCAGCGCTCATAAGCTTGGAGTTGACCTGATACTTCTCGAAGATCTTGACCCTCATGGCTTTCTCTTCCTCCTGCCCCATGCTGGTCCAGGTGTCCGTATAAACAACATCAGCACCTTCAACGGCCTCGTAAGGATCTGTCGTCATGAGCACCTTGGAGCCTGTAACGGCGGCATCCTTCAGTGCCTGCTGAACATACTTGTCGGGGCATGTGTAATCGGCAGGGGAGCCTACGGCAATATCCATGCCGGCCTTGGCGCACGCCTGGAGCAGGGAGTTGGCTACGTTGTTGCCGTCTCCTACGTATGCGAGCTTCAGTCCTTTAAGTGTGCCCTTGTGCTCCTTGATCGTCAGGAGGTCGGCAAGTGCCTGTGTAGGGTGCTGGTCGTCAGTCAGACCGTTGATTACAGGGATAGAACCGTACTTGGCAAGATCCTCGACGTCGCTGTGCTTGAAGGTCCTGATCATGATGCCGTCAACCATACCTGAGAGGACATGAGCCGTATCATAGATGGTCTCGCCCCTTCCGATCTGGATGTCGTTATTACTGAGGAACAGAGCCTGTCCGCCGAGCTGATACATACCGACCTCAAAGGAGACCCTTGTTCTTGTCGAACTCTTGGTGAAGATCATGGCCAGGGATTTGCCCTTAAGAATGTGGTGCTCTATGCCGGCCTTGGTCTTTGCCTTCATGTCTGATGCGATCTCGAGCATATGGTCGAGATCTTCAAAACTAACGTCCTCGTGGAAATCTATATAGTGCTTCATATCAATTCTCCTTCTTACCGCCTGTGAGGCTCTTGATCCCGTCGATCAGCCCGGACAGGGGCTTCTTGGTCTCTACTTCAGACTTGAGTATCGTCTCGATCGCCTTTACGAATTCCGAACACTCGGCTACGCTTATCGTCAGAGGCGGTGCGATCCTTATGGTCGACTTGCCGATGGCACTTACCAGTATGCCCATGGAGAACAGCCTCTCCTTCATGCCGGAAGCCGAGATCAGTTCGTTATCGAATTCGAGAGCGATCAGAAGTCCCATGCCCCTTACGGACTTGAGCATCTCATACTTCTTCCGGAGCTTTGTGAGCTCGTCCATAAGATAGTTGGCGGACTTGTTTACATTGGTCAGAAGCCCTGCCTCGATGATCTGATCCATGACCACGTTTCCTGCCGTGCAAGCCAGCGGATTACCGCCGAAAGTGCTTCCGTGATCGCCAACCTGGAATCCCGTAGCCACCTCATTCGTGCAGAGCGTCGCTCCGATGGGAACGCCGCCGCCTAAGCCCTTGGCGAGTGTCATGATGTCCGGCTTGATGCCGTACTGCTCGTAGCAGAAGAGTGTACCTGTCCTTCCGACGCCGGTCTGGACCTCATCGATTATGAGGAGGATACCCTTCGCCTTGCAGAGTGCGGCGACCTTCTTTATGTAGTCGCGATCTGCGGGATGAACGCCGCTCTCGCCCTGGATCAGTTCGAGCATAACTGCAGCGGTCTTATCAGTGATCGCGCCCTCGAGCTGCTCGTAGTCATTGTAATCGACATACTTGAAGCCGGGAACTACAGGCTCAAAGGGCTTCCTGAACTTCTCCTGACCCGTAGCCGAGATCGTTGCCATCGTCCTTCCGTGGAAGCTCATATTGGCAGTGATGATCTCATACTTTTCCTGCTGCTTATAGTAGAAATAACCGCGGGCGAGCTTGATGGCGGCCTCGTTAGCCTCAGCTCCGGAGTTGCTGAAGAATACCTTGTCCGCGAAACTGTTCTTGCAGAGCTTGAAAGCCAGTTCGCTCCTCTCGGCGATGTAGTAGTAGTTGCAGCAGTGGATCAGCTTGCCGGCCTGCTTGGCTATGGCGCCTGTCAGCTCCTTATTGCCGTGGCCGAGCGAGTTAACGGCAATGCCGCCGATCATGTCCAGGTACTTCCTCTTCTTGATGCCGTGCTCCTTGTCCTCCATGCTGTAGAGGTAGGAACCCTTACCCTCGGTGAAACAGACATCAGCAGGGGCGAAGACCTGAAGACAGTATTTTTGGTCAAAAGACTTTACCAGATAGAAATCATTTTCGATGCTCATTGTAATATTGCTCCTTATCCTTAACTATCATTGTTCCGATTCCCTTCGCGGTGAAGATCTCGAGCAGGATGCTGTGCGGGATCCTTCCGTCGATTATATGGGCTCGTCGGACACCTCTGACAACGGTGTCGAGGCAACCTTCGATCTTCGGGATCATACCGCCGGTGATGATGCCCTTTGCTATGCAGTCGGCTATGTCGGCCGAGTCGAGCATGGAGATGAGCTTGGGATTGCCGTTCTCATCGTCTGCCATAACGCCCGGAACATCCGTCAGAGTGATAAGCTTGCTGGCCTTAAGCGCGACGGCGATCTCCGATGCAACTGTATCGGCGTTGATATTGTAGCTCTCGCCGTTCTCTCCGACACCGACAGGTGCAATAACGGGGATGAATTCGTCGTTGGCGAGCATGTCGATCACATGCGTATCGATGTGCTTGATCTTGCCTACGTATCCGATGTCGATCTCGTTGCCGTTAGAATCCGTCGTGAGCTTCTCTGCCTGAATGAGATTGCCGTCGATACCACAGATACCGATAGCCTTGGCGCCCTTGGCGTTCAGGTTGGAGACGATCTCCTTGTTGGTCTTGCCGATCAATACCATCTCAGCGATCTGCATCGTATCGGAGTCGGTATACCTGAGTCCGTTGACAAAATGGCTCTCGATATTGACCCTGTTAAGCATGCTGTTGATGTCGGGTCCGCCGCCGTGAACGAGCACGGGATTGATACCGACATACTTAAGAAGGGTGATATCGTCCATGACGGACTGCTTCAGATCCTCATTGATCATGGCATTGCCGCCGTACTTGATGACGATGGTCTGACCCCTCATCTTCTTCATGTAGGGAAGAGCCTCGATAAGAATGCTCGCCCGATCTATCTTGTTCTGCATCTCGCCCGACATATCGGGCATTATCTTGCTGTCAGCCATATGTGGCACCTCTCTTTAT
>OMQY01000186.1 GCA_900313405.1 uncultured Eubacteriales bacterium | reverse complement strand
GGAGCCGGTGGGATTCGAACCCACGTGCCCTTGCGGACAAACGGTTTTCAAGACCGCCTCGTTATGACCACTTCGATACAGCTCCATATCGTAATGAAAACGCCCGATTAGTATAACCAAATCGGGCGCACTTTTCAATATGTTTTGTACGTGCTTTTACATCTGGTGCCGCACTGTCTTATACTCATCATCGTCCGGCGAGTAGTAGGGACAGTTGTGATTGCCGCGGTCGAGGAATGAGATCAACTCGTCCTCATCAAAGTTGACGTCGCAGTAATTGGCATCAGATTCTTCATCATAGTTATAGTGAGCGCATGAATCACAGATCAAATGAAAGGCCTCCTTCCGATACGGCGCATCGATCTCTCGAGCTTCTCTTCCCGGCTGATGAAGTCTTCCTTCGGAACAGTCGAGACGAACTTGTCCTGCTTGTTCTTAAGTGCGATCCCTGCCTCGGCATCATAGTATGTCAGGGCTTCCGGCGCCTCTTCTACCATGTTGAGCGTGTTGTTCTTTACGTTCATCAGCTTCGTTTTAAGACTCGCGGAAACGCCTGCGAGCCATTTACGGCCGAGACCCAGGCCTGCATAGAGTAACACCATCATGATCGCCGACGTGTTGCGTGAGATCTTCATGTCGTACTCGGCCTGAGTGAGGGACGCCAGGAAAAGAACCGAGAAGAACAGTGCGGCGGCGATGATCAGGAAGTAGAGACCATATGCTGCGACATAGGCCGCAGCTACGCGCAGACCGCGCTTAAAGGACGAGTAGGGAAGGTCACCTCCCGGCTCGCCGGTCTGACCGTTGATGGCGAAGTCGTAGTTGATGTCCTTATACTTGTAGCGGAGGAACCATATAGGCAGGAGTGCATACGACTGCTTGAAGTCACCTGCTTCGGCCGTTACACTCGTGATGTCGAACTTGGTGTAGCGTTCGCCCATCGAGGACTCATATAGCTTTCCGAGCTCTGCTCCGTATTTGTTGAAACGTCCGCTGATGTAGTCGATCATGTCGAGTGCTCTCATGTCATATCTCTGGGCGTAGTAGCCGGGGATATAGTTGGGTGAGAACGGTTCCAGATCCTTATAGTCGTAAGGCTCGATCGAACGCATCAGGCGGTTGCTTATCTTCTTGGCTCCGTCAAAGGGGACCTTCTTCAACTTGAACTCTATCGTCCGGTCGACCGCGAACATCATGGATGACGGATTAGTCTCTGTCGTCAGATAGCCTGTACCTTCGAGCGTACAGTTGACCGTCGAGTCGAGAAGCCAGAAGGGGACATATATGCCGCGCAGTTTCTTGACATTCTCCTTTGAAGTGAACTTACGCGGAACATATTTATTCTTGCCGGCCCATTCCAGGAAGATCTTCTCGGCTTCTTCGCGCTCGATCTTGAACGGGATTATGTAGTCGGGTCTGAACTGATTAGACAGACGTCTTGTCGACAGCGCCGGCGATCCGCAGAAAGAGCAGAACGAAGCGGACGTATTCTCGTCCGTGATGACGACGGCGCCGCACGAGTTGCAGATGATCTCGTGCTGTGAAGCTTCCCTGTCGCCCGCTGCCTCTGAGTCACGGCTGTCGAGACGTCCCATATTATCGAGTGAATTAGGCGTGTATACATTGCCGCAGCTTCGGCAAACAAGCTTGCCTATCTTGATCTCGAAAAGAAGATTCGCAGCACAGCTCGGGCATTTTATCGTGTCTGCCGATGAATTCCAAAGTGCCATAACAACACCTCCCATATTAATATCTATCCCACAAAGAAGTTTAACATTTTCGATGATAGGGACGCAAGGAAAATCGTACTTGTTACGGTTCTGCGTGCATTTAATTTAATTATTTAATAATAATGCTGTAGTTATCAGATGCTAACTCTTGGAAACGTGATACAATAATCAAAGACGCTTTGGCGGACGGGGTTATCATTGTGGTCTTTTGATTAGATCGGAGAGTGTTTCCGATGCCCTGTCTGTTATATGTCACAATACGATCACATGGAGGATTATATGAGCAGGCTTTCCAATTTAACTGTTTCCATGGCGCAGGAAACTGTTGAAGAGCTGTATAAGGATATTGAGCGTAATATCCAGACCAGCCAGCCAGGTCTCTGTCCTGTCGATCTTGCGGCCGCGTTCATTCACTTGAGCCACGCGAGATCTTGCGGTAAGTGTACACCTTGCCGTGTCGGACTCGGAAGACTGGAAGAACTTATCAATTCCGTACTCGACGGAAAAGCAACACTGGAGGATCTGGACGAGATCGAGATGGCAGCCAAGACCATCTATCGTTCTGCTGACTGTGCCATCGGTGCAGAGGCCGCCAGAATGGCTATCAAGGCAGTTAACGGATTCAGGGATGACTTCGAGGAGCATGTCAGATACGGCAGATGTAAGCTCCAGAACTTTAAGTCAGTACCCTGCGTTGCCGAGTGTCCCGCACATGTCGACATCCCGGGATATATCGCTCTCATTAATGAAGGAAGATATGATGATGCAGTCAAGCTCATCCGCAAGGACAATCCGTTCCCGGCAACCTGCGGCATGATCTGCGAGCATCCCTGTGAAGAGCATTGCAGACGTAACCTCATCGACGATGCCATCAACATCAGAGGTCTTAAGCGTTATGCCGTCGAGCACGAGTCAGAGATCAAGGCTCCCGTTCGTGCAGAGGCAACGGGCAAGAAGGTCGCCATCATCGGCGGCGGACCTTCCGGCCTTACTGCAGCTTATTTCCTTTCCGTCATGGGACACGACTGCACGGTATACGAGCAGAGAGATAAGCTCGGCGGAATGCTCCGTTACGGGATCCCGAGCTACAGACTTCCCCGCGAGATCCTCGACCGTGAGATCGAGGGCATCAAGCTCGCAGGCTTCAAGACGATCACGAATATCTCTGTCGGTAAGGATATAACCATGGAGGAGCTGAGAGCTCAGTACGACGCAGTCTACATCTCCATCGGTGCGCATACCGACAATAAGATCGGAATCGAAGGAGAAGATGCCGAGGGTGTCATCTCCGCAGTAGAGATGCTCAGAGGCATCGGTGACGGCAAGATGCCTGACTTCAATGGTCAGGATATCGTCGTAGTCGGCGGCGGTAACGTTGCCATGGACGTTGCAAGATCCGCAGTAAGACTCGGCGCGAAGACCGTCAAGATCGCATACAGAAGACGTAAGGCCGATATGACGGCTCTCGCGGAAGAGGTAGAGGGCGCAGTAGCTGACGGTTGTATGATCCTTGAGCTCAATGCTCCCACTAAGATCGAGAAGACCGAAGACGGCAAGGTTGCAGCTCTCTGGACACAGCCTCAGATCGTAGGCGAAGTAAAGTGGGGCAGACCCGCTCCTGTCAATGCAGACGCACCCGAACTCAGGATCCCCTGTGATAAGGTTCTCGTAGCCATCGGCCAGGGCATCGAGTCCGGTCACTTTGCCGACAACGGCATCCCTGTCAACAGACGTAAGATCGCAGCACGCGACACAGGAGATTTCGAAGGTATCGACGGTGTCTTCTCAGGCGGTGACTGCGTAACAGGCCCAGCTACCGTTATCAAGGCTATTGCCGGCGGTAAGGTAGCTGCAGCCAACATAGATGAGTATCTCGGCTTCCACCACGAGATCACGAGCGGTGTCGAACTGCCGCCCGTAAGATTCGCTGACCGCGAGCCCATGGGTCGTGTAAATATGACCGAGCGCCCTGCCAGCGAGAGGATCAAGGACTTCAACCTTATGGAGTTCCCCATGACCGACCAGGAAGCCTGCCAGGAATCTGCACGATGCCTGCAGTGTGACCACTTCGGTTGCGGTATCTTGAAGGGAGGCAGAGAGTACAAATGGTAAATCTCACTATTGACGGTAAGAAAGTAACTGCTCCCGAGGGCATGACCATCCTCGAGGCAGCGAAGTCGGTTGGGATCAACATCCCGACACTCTGTTTCTGGAAGGGACTTAATGAGGTCGGTGCATGCCGTGTATGCGTTGTCGAGGTAGAAGGTCTTCAGAAGCTCCCCGCTGCCTGTAATACGGCAGTAGAGGAAGGCATGGTCGTAAAGACCAACAGCCGTAAGGTCAGATATTCCAGAAGGACTAATGTAGAGATGATCCTCTCCGAGCATGACTGCCAGTGCCCGTCATGCGTAAGGAGCGGCAACTGTTCGCTTCAGGAACTGGCTAACAGCCTGAACATCACCAGCATCCCTTATCAGAAGAGTATCCCGGAGAATAAGTTCAGCAAGGATTTCCCTCTTGTTCGTACGGATTCCAAGTGTATCAAATGCATGCGCTGTATCCAGATGTGCGATAAGCAGGCATGCAATATCTGGGACCTCATCAATACGGGTTCAAGAGCAACAGTCGGACTGTCCGATGCATATTCCATCGAGACGTCGAACTGCGCACTCTGCGGCCAGTGCATCACACACTGTCCTGTCGGTGCTCTGACTGAGCGCGACGACACACAGAAGGTCATCCATGCGCTGAACGATCACGAGAAGATCGTTATCGCCCAGATCGCACCTTCGATCAGAACGGCGTGGGGTGAGGCCTTCGGACTGTCGCCTGAGGAGGCTACGGTCGAAAGACTTGCGTCGGCGTTGAAGATCATGGGATTCGATTATGTTTTCGATACAAACTTCTCGGCCGATCTGACTATCATGGAGGAGGGCTCCGAGTTTCTCGGAAGGCTCGCCGACAAGGAAAAGAACAAGTTCCCTATGTTCACATCCTGCTGCCCGGGGTGGGTCAGATTCATCAAGTCCCACTATCCCGAGTATGTCGATAATCTCTCGACGGCGAAGTCGCCTCAACAGATGTTCGGTGCGATCGCCAAGAGCTATTACGCCAAGATCCTTGACGTTGATCCGTCCAAGATCTACTGCGTATCCATCATGCCCTGCGTAGCGAAGAAGCACGAGTGTGCGATCCCCGTTATGAAGGATGCGAGCGACGCTCCCGATGTCGACGTAGTACTCACCACACGTGAAGTAGACCGTCTCATCAGATCTGAGTTCATCGATCCTTCCAATATCGAAGATCAGCCTCTCGATATGCCTTTGGGCGTAGGAAGCGGTGCCGGTAATATCTTCGGTGCTACAGGCGGCGTTATGGAGGCAGCTCTCAGGAGCGCTTACTACCTCGTAACCGGTTCCAATCCCGATCCGGACGCATTCAAGGCAGTCCGCGGTCAGGACGGATGGAAGGAGTCCGAGTTCGAGATCAACGGTACCAAGCTCCGCATCGCGGTAGTCAACGGTCTCGGCAATGCAGACAAGCTCCTCAAGGCACTCAAGGCCGGCAAGGTCGACTATGACTTTGTAGAGGTCATGGCTTGTCCCGGCGGCTGCGTAGGCGGCGGCGGACAGCCGATCCACGAGGCTTGCGAGATGGCTGCCGAGCGTGCACCGGTCCTCTACGATCAGGACAAGGCAAGCACCCTGCGTTTCTCTCATGAGAACCCCTCGATCAAGGCGGTCTATGAGGACTTCCTG
>OMQY01000261.1 GCA_900313405.1 uncultured Eubacteriales bacterium | reverse complement strand
GCCTCTCATATCGCACGTGATCTTAAGTGCGATATCTTTGTCTCCGACATCGTAGATATCATCCAGCGCATTTGTTATAAGAGCTGCGAGCACGGCTGTGGCAGAACTCTTCCACTCTTTGCTGAGGGCGATGAACCCCGGAGCGTCCGTTGACAGGATATACTCATGCTGCCTGTGAAGCTTCTCGGGTATTTTTTCCTCTGATATCCTGAAGACTTCATTCGAGGGGAGGGGGATAAGTTCCCGGCTGTTGATATCGCAGTACTTGGAATAGGGATCGAATCTTTCCGTATCATCCATGTCAGGTTGCTCGGCTCTGATATCGGACACTTCGCGGCCGATCCCGGTCGCGTAGTAATAGATCAGGTTATGAAGGAATGCACACATGCCCTTATAGTCCGTCAGTCCGTGGAAGAGCGACAGCACAAAGGCATCCTCTTCATAAAGGATGAACATGAGATGGCCGTTCACTTCTTCGCTGCCGAAGTATCTCTCGGTCTCATCGTAGGGGAAGAACGCCATATCTCTGTCATTGAACATATAAAGGACCTCTCCGTTCCTGATGACCGGGGCGACCATATATTCCGGAAAGTCATTGAGTGCGAGGCGGGAGGCATTCTTCAGAGCGTCAAGGTCGAGGGCGTGCTTGAGCAGCACCCTTATCCTGAGATTACGTTCGGTCTTATACTGGAAGACCTTATCAGAATATCCGATCCTTCTGAAGCGCTCCATCCGTGTCCCCTCTTGTTCTCATCAGGAATCCGTCTCTTCAGGCATGGTCTCGAGCGGACCGACAGAAGATAGGATACCCTCTTCTTTGAGGATCTCCGACATGGCTTTGGCATATCGCTCACTTCCGTCACCTATGTGGAAGATAAGGTGAAAGACATCCTTAAAAGCATATGCATTCAGCTTGTGAAGTTCTCCTTCGTACATAACGATCTTCTCTACATGATCGTTCATCGAACCGAAGTCGACTGTTCCCATATAGCTTATTGATATGGTCGGCTTCAGATCTCTCGGGAACGACCTCTCCGTGGCTACTTTGCGTGCCGTATATCTCAGATACTCGGGAGATATCTGACGCTTAAGGCTCGTTCTGAGCGAGTTCCCCAATTCGCTAAGCGATAAGGAGTTGAGATCACCTGCGGTAACCGACAACTGACCTCCGAGAGAACAGTTCATGAATGTTCCCGGTATGCCGAGCGCCTTACGGGCATCGGCCGTGATCCTTCCTGCTACCGCAGCGTCGCGCGCATCTTCGCACTCACGATATACGGCTTTGGCGAACAAAAGGAACATCATGACGGAAGGGGATGTGTTGTGTCTACGGGAGAAGGCGATCAGATCTTCTCCGGGGATGGTCATCTCACATCGCTTCGTATAAGTGTTGTCCTGTTTCCCTTTGACCGTCTCGGGAAGGATATATCCGACCTTGATAAACTTCTCTTCTTCCACCTCTTCGGCCCCGGAATGATCCATTTCCCAGAAGTCTTTGTAAAGCTCATCCTTCGGGACCGGTTCGACTTCGATATATCCATGGTCGAATTCACGTCCGTAGTGCATGCTCATATAGAAATAAAGGAGCGTGCGCACAAAGCGGATCATTCCGCCTCCGTCGGTCATGCTATGCGATATTACCGATCTTATCGTTCTGCCCGAATAAGTCACGCAGAAGAAGTGTCCGCCTAATGCATCGCTTCCGGGGATAATGCTCCTCTCCCGGGGCAGTACACGGATCTCGTTCGCATTCTCTTCGTAGTAACACAGGCCGTCTCTTAAGACGACCGAATCCTTGAGGATAGGGAAGACCTCAACGGCGCGGAGAACTGCTTTGCCGAGCTCCTCGCCGTTGATCTCATGATCCAGTACCACTTCAAGGTTATTATGAAGCTTGCGGTTCTCTTCTACTCTCCAGAGCGGAGTGCCTGAATTATTCGGCTTACTCATGAGCTGAATGTTCCAGCGATAAGCGGATCACAGGCCTTACACCGATGTCGTTTCCGCCTGCGAAGAATCCGTGTTCCAATATGACGCCGTTACTGCTGACACGAGCCGCATTGACATTGGCATTGCCGAGATTCCTGAGCCAGTAGTAGCATCCGCCGTTATTCCTGTCATAGTCAACGCCCTTGGCTATGGCCAGACCGCTTGGCATACAGACGGCATCCTTCGGCTCCTTGAAATATCTGTGAATGTCATTGATACTCGGGATGAATACGTAGTCTTCAGTGTCCTCTCCGGGATCTGTCCTGTATAGCGGATTGATCTCTGACTTTACGAGGGCCTTGACGATCCGGGGTCTCTCCTCATCACTGAAAGCGTTATTGTAGAACTCATCGTTGAGATATTTCCTGAGAGTGCAGGTTGCCCAGTTAGTCTCTGTGAACAGCTCGTTATACTTTACGCAGTCGATGACCTTCTTCGAATAAAGAAGAACGGTATTATCTATGGTATCGACGATCAGCCATTCGATAGGCTCCTTGTCCTTAGGCCAGCAACCGAATGTGACCGTTTCTCCGACGGTGTATTTGAGCTTCTCGATCTCGATAAGTGTATCCTTCTTACGGCTGCTGCGTATCTTGGAATCAAAGGAATCGAGTGCTTCCTGCTTCTTCTCGTAGGTCTTCTTGAAGGATTCATATTCTCCTTTGACAGAAGCGAAAGACTTCTTCCTGATCTCTATGTTCTTCTTCTTGACCTCGAGCTTCTCATGCTTCTCATCCATAAGAGCCTCGATCTCATTTCTCCTGGCGAAAAGATCATTCAGGGCAGCAGCATCCTTCTCCTGTGTCTTCTTTCTGAAATATACATTCTCTTCATTACTCTTGGCTCTGGCCACGATCTGCTTCTGCAGCTCTTCGAGTTCAGCGTTCAGGGGATCTTCATCGATCTGCTTCTTCATGGTCTGATAATCGTTATTCAAAGCATCGAATTCCTCTTTGTTCTTCTCGTATATCTCCTTGATCTCGAGGAATCTTGCTTCGCTCTGTTTAACTTCGTCAGACAGCTTGTCGTACTCCTTCTGTTCTTCATCGGTAAGAGTGAGTTCGAGCTCATCCATGGAATCGGCCTTCTTCTTAAGCTCGTCGATGGCAGCCTGCTTCTGCTTCAGGACCATCTCTTCTTCCTCTTTGAGAAGGCTGATCTCCTTCTCATCTGCAGAGGCGATCTCGTCCATCATGGCACGGATAAGGTCAGAGAATTCCTCATTGGAATAATTGCCCGCCATGTCAACCGAAGGCAACGACCTGAGTTCTTCGGGAAGATCATCGGCCTTCATTCCCTTATATACGCAAACGATCCGTTTATTCGCCCCGTTCTGAATAGCAGACAGCACTCTCTTCCAGTCATTGGTCGTTATCGGGTCTGTCAGGTGATCGGGATCGGTTCCGCAGACGACCATCACTTTGCATGACTTAAGTGCCGGGAATACACGGATCTCATTGTTACTTGTCTCTTCGGCAGATGCGGTACGATCAACGGTATCCGGCATAAATGTCTTATAGCCGCTCTTCTCCAGCAGATACTGCAGCTCGCTTGCTATCATGGTATCTGTCGTGGTCTCGTTATAGCAGATGAATACATCGCAGGGACTGCTCTTGCTCGCATCTTCGAGCATCTTCCTCTGAAGGTCATATATCTTGAGAGCATCGCTCCTGTAGATAGACTTCTGGTTGTAATCAGCCAGATACAATACCTTCTTATAGTCTTCGTCGTCAAATATCAAAGTGTCACTGAGCCTGTGGATCACAGGGATATACTCATTCTTGCCGTTCTTGCTGATACGCTCGTAAGTAACGCCGTACTTATTCAGAACGAGAGACCAGTAGGCATCTGCCTCTCTGGAATAGTGCTTGATTATATTCCGGTAAATATCGGCGGCTTCATCGAATCTGTATTCGTCATGAAGCTCTATGGCCTCGTTGTATCTGGGTGAATTGGAATCGTTGATCGTCTTGGGAACTGTTTGATTGAGTCTGCATCTCCAGCAGGTAAAGACTGACGTTCCTGACATGAATTCGATATTACCGCCACAGTATCTGCACTTCAACAGGGACATACGATGATCTCCTTTATAAAGAAAACTTTACTAATTATAACATGTTTTCGATGAGGATACAGCGTTTGAAACAGAATGTTGCGGAAGAAAGGCGGAAGATAAGATCAAAAGCAGAAGGGGTTGTCTCCCGGTGAACAGATCACTTTTGAGACAACCCCTTTGCCTTCCCCACAGTAGGTTGGCGGCGTGTGCCTGCGGGCGGGTTAATCAGGTATATTCTCGTCGCGGAAGAAATCGCCGACAACCTCGCGCACTGCGTCACTGTCGTCTGCAGCGAACAGCGTAGTCAGGAACAACTCGGTCGTTACTTCCGTATTCATGTTGTCGGTGTACCAGTCGTGCATAAACTGTTCGAAGGCATCCTTGCCCATCGCATCGCGGAGCTCATAAAGGAAGAGGGCGCCGCTGTCATAGATAGTGCACCCATAATCCCAGGTGCCTTCTTCAAGATCGAATGTCCCCGAACACTCTCCGCATGTAGCGTCGATCGGAGCGTAATTGCACATGGCACGGCTCTCCCGCCATCCCTGAGGAATATAAGAAGTATCGGGATCACCGGT
>OMQY01000183.1 GCA_900313405.1 uncultured Eubacteriales bacterium | reverse complement strand
TTCGACACTTATCGCGAGCGGGAGACTATATATCTCATCATTAAAGCTGATCATGATATCACGAACGGCATCTTCATCACATAGCCCCCTGACATCGGTGAATTCTTCTCCGGACAATACCTCATCATTTCCGTAAGTCTCTGTCATCAGATCGACCGTCTCATCACCGGACCGGACCAAACGCACATATGCTCCATTATCTGATGAATTAAACTGATAGATCGCTTCGTTCATGACCGCATCCGAAGTCCCGTCGGCAGATGCAAGCGTCAGGACCGTCTTACCCTCGTTGGGATTACTGTCTGAGAGGGTCAGTGTAAAGAGCGTCAATGCTGCTCCCTTATCAGTTCCGGCAAGAATGATCCCGTCTGAAGTGACATCTACGACATAAAGACGGGCAGCATCGTTGATACAGATATCGCAATCATTCCAATCGACTTCAGAAGTCATCCTGCCGTTACGTATATCGTACTTAAATATCCCCTCTTCCGTCACGGCATAGATGCCTGTACCATTGATGGCCGTGACATTGCCGTCACACTCTATCCTTTTTATCTCACCGGTCTCCGTGTCGTAAACCATCTTTCCGGCTACAGACTCAACGTAGATATCTCCGTTGTAGAGATAAGCCGCCGTCACAGGAATCTTACCGGCAGAACTGAGTCCGTTAACGGTACGGACTACGCTGTCGACATGACCGAGGACAACCCGGATCATGCCCTCTTCATTCTCCGATTCGTCATCAGTCTGTTCATCAGCTTCGACAGGAACACCGATACTGTAAAGAACGATATCAGCCGTCCTGTCTTCGTTGACTTCAACTCCGATATAGTAAGTGAATGACCCGTCATCCAATGAAAAGAATAATTCGCTGTCAGATACCTCCGGGCTTACGACCTGTTCCCAACCGGCAGAGTTCCCGGCATCGCTTATGCTTACGATGTCGCCGTTAGTCGAGTATGTGAATATCTCACTGAACAGATAATCGGAATATACAAAATCTCCGGAGTAGCGATCAGTGTCTGCATCGGGAATCCGTCTTCCGCTTACCGTGAATGCATAGCCGTCAGTTACTTTCCCTGCCGGAGCAAAGTTCACTTTGTCATAGCTTGACATATCATGTTCCCCGAACAGGATCAGGTCGTCGAGCTCGTACCACGGGTCTTCGGCGCTTACGACCGCAGTATCATCACCCGGTTCCGTCTTCTTATCATGAGATCCGGCACCGCTGTCCGCTCCCGGCAGAAAAGCGCCGGAATATGTTCCTGCCATAGCCATGGTCAGTACTATGGATGTGATACGTCGTAGCATTAAGCCCCCTTATGTCATATAGCCTCAGGTCGCTCGTACATTAACTGTATGTTACCTATTATATATCCTCCGAAGATCAAATGTGAGGCATCGTTGATTAAAATAATGAGTCATTTGAGTTAAAAAGGGCCGTCTCATGATACTGAGACGGCCCTCTTGCCGTTAAGCTCCTGCGCGATCCTTATCAGCCACGCTCATTCAGATATGTCGATACCCGGTTGGTCATCGTATCGATGACTGAATCCAGATCCTTCTGACCGGCAAAATACGCCTGCATCTCTTCCCTGACGATCACACTTACATATGCATCTTCAATGTAAGCTCTGTCACATGACATAAGGACTGACTTGTAGTAATCCGTAACAGACTCATCGAGGATCTCCGTGTTTATTCCGTATCTTCTGATCTCCGCTTCGTTGAAATATTCCGTCATATGTTCGGCTATGAAGTTATGACTGTCGAGTTGTTCCCGGGCCATTTGATCAAAGACATTCATGTTGACCGGGGTTCCCCACATATCTATGGCAGCTGTTCTTTGCATATCTTCTCCGAGGAGAAGCTCCAGATACTGACTGCAACCGTCAAGGTTGGGGGATACTGCAGATATTCCTACTGACATGATGATCTGGAACATAGGGCCCCTTCCGTCGCTTGAAGGGATACCGAGAAGTCTGATCTGATCCGCCCTGCCTGCGTATTTGTTAATGAAATCCGAGATGGAATACATACCGCCGTAACTCGCATTCGCATCCTCTTCTCCGCTTGGTCCTGTCACAGGATAAACGGCTCCTCCCGTTTCGATCCATACCACCGTCCCTTGAACATCCTCCAAAGGCTCCACTCTATCGGTTACATGATCGTTAACATATTGTGCAAGCTCGCGGAATGCATCGTTGTTGTAGTTAACTCCGTTCTCGGTCCTGAACAGCTCGGCCATCGCGTAATAACACAGCATAAAGTAGTCAAGCTGTGTAGTCTCGTTGATCGGATCTTTCCCGTTACATACTTCATCTACAAATCGAAGATACTGATCGAATGTAAAGCCATTCATACCGTTATCGACATATTCATCATATGTTGTTATTCCCGTGGGAGTGAACATCAGAGGAATCTGATAAAGGGCACCGTCTACGCGCATCGCATCGAAAATGTTCGTGAAATATGCCGACTCATCGCCTACCTTGCCGCTCAGATCAATCAGATATTCTGAACTGTTGAGCTGAGGGAGCGAATAAGCATTAAACAGTATGTCAGGTCCGTCGCCTGCCATGAGATCGACTGTCAATTGATCTCCAAGATCTGAAGCCTTATTCAGATAGGATGATGTCCAATCGCCTTCCATATTTTCCCAATCCATATTGGTCTCGAGATCGTATCTGTCATCGATCTTGATGAAATACTCGTCGTTGGTCTCATTGAACTTGCTGATGCTCTCATAGATCGCATAATTGTATCCGTTGAGAGAGGCAGCCTTAAGGATAGTCTTGCCGGAGTTCGGATTGCTCTCCGCTTCCGTGAAGGTATAAACACAGATGGGATTGATATTTGCATCTCCCGTATGCTTGGAACCGGCCAGGATCGCTCCACCTTCAAAGACGTTGATGATCGACATATCCGCTACATCCATCGGATTGACATTACTGCATGAGAAATCGATATAATCGACTACCTCCTGAGCCTCGAGATCGATCTTCTGAAGAGTGGCTTTCCCGCCCATATATACGTTATCGATATAGAACAGTCCCTTACCGTCAATATAGGTGCTGTTGTAGAAACCAGTCTCGATCCACGAGTACTCCTCGGTTGCATCAGTCAATTCCATATCCGTCAGATCAAGACTGATGACTGTGTTTTCATTCGTTGCCGGGCAAATGAGTATATGATCATCATCGACGGGAATATACTCACTCATATCCCATATATCCGTATCGGGGAGCAACGTTCTCAGATCAAGCCTGGTCTCGTCTCCTTCGACATCGGTTACCAAAAGCACATATGATGGGTGATCATTGTCACTATACATGTAGTACCGATCGATATAACAGTCGCCTACAGTCCATCTGCCTTCATATGATCCGTCCGGGATCTTGGAATCCAAGGCCGCCCATTCGGTCACATCATTACTGTCGGTTTCCGTGAGTTCACCCGCTTCCAGGGTCGTAAGATCGATATCCAACTTATAATAACGATCATCGGATATGTTTTCACCTTGGTTCAGGTATGAATAGATACTCAATGTGGCAATGTCGCCGTCGAGAGTTACATCCTCTATGTAATAACTCCTGTCATCGATATCGATATAGTCATCGAGTCCGACAGTCTGCAAGTATTCTCCCGACAGAGAATACAGATCGAGATACGACCTGTGGAAATCCTGATTTCTGTAGTCATCGCCGGATGTGTCGACCTCCGTATTTTGTGAAGTATCTGTCAGGATCACCGCTTTGTCGGTAGTAGTCCCTATAACACGCGAGAAAAGACTGTCAAACGGCATCTCCACCGAATCATAGAATTCCATCGGGTCTGCCTTGGTTATGTTGTACCACTTGCTGTCACTGTTTACGGTATCTTCATCATCTTTTTTGCTGCATCCGGAAAAAGCGCTCAGAGCCATGGCTCCTGCGATGAGAGCAGCTGTGATCTTTCTTTTCATTTTCGATTATCCTCCTGTGGATATAGTCTGTAATGTCTGCCTTAATGTCAGATAAACAGACCGTATCAGGACTGATAATTCTCGCTTATAAGATCGGCAAGATCTGCAGGGAAAGCATACTGAGCACTGCTTGTTGCAATGAACACGGCATTCCTCAGATCCACGTCAATGTAATACATGCCTGAGACACAATCTGCAAGGTCTTCAATGATATCCATGACTCTCGTTATCTGCGAAGTAGTCAGTGAGAAAGTAAGATATACGTCAAGAGTGTTCCTGAATGCGGCCTTATTGATCAGGAGCCTCCCCTGATACAAGCACTCATCTGATGGTTCCGCTCCGAGCACGTATTCTATGAATCCCCGAGCACCCTCGGGATCATCTGTCCCCGCTACGACTGCTTCGGTAAGAAAAGCACCGACCGTTATGGCACTGTCTGACGCCGGGAAGGAAATGAATGATCTCACTTCGCCGTCTCCGCCAAGGCCGCTCCAGATCAGTGAATCGATCGATGTGACTGTTACATACTCATACTCTTCAACCCATCCGCCGTCATAGTTGTTCTGAACGTTAACGATATCGTCTGCCATGTCGGAGATCATATCCGTATTCAGGATCCCGGAATTTCCCTCGGTCAGGTTCATGTAGTCTCCGCTCATAAGTTCATTCAGGTATTCAACGGAAGACAGCGAATATGATACCGGATCCGTACCTATGATCCTGTCGGTCAGTAATGCATAATTGTCCATATCCATCGACACAACATTGATCTCCCCGGTCGTAACGGTTCCGTCTATGCCATTGTCATCCAGATCGGCCTGCGTGATCTCTTCTGCACTTAAGATACCGTTAAAGTAGAACATGAGCGGTATCTGGTACAACTCATCGTTATAGCCTGCCGCATCGATAATGTTATAGAAGAGTTCATCGGGGTGTTGTTCCTCATAATCATCCATGAGATCTCTCAGGTCTTCGAACAGCCCCGCCCTCTGGAACTCGGGCTGGGCACCGTACGAGATGAATACATCGATATCGTTATCTCCTGAAAGGATCGATGCAAGATGCTCATTCGAAGCGACAGAATCACTGTATTCCGAGCCTAACGCGAGATAAGCATCTTCCTCCGTCAAAGCCACATCCTCTGCCGCATAAGCAACCTCTACATTAGAGATCGTCATCGGATAGCACATACAGAGTCGGGCTCTGTATTCCGTGTTAGCAGCATTGAATCCGTCAACATATTCGGCAATATATTCATCGATATAACCGCTGTAAAGGATATTGATCGTCTCCCTGTCATCTGACATGTCTTCGTCAGGCGATATGATGTAGTTAGTTACCATGGCAGTCCCGTACCAATCAGAGAAATCAAGTCCGGTGATCGATACCGATCCGTCAGAATTGACACTCGCCGGATATGTATAGAAATAGTCCATGCATGCCAGATCGGTATCTGCATAAGAGAGCATCCACCCGAACTCTCCGGTCTGTGTGTCAACTTTGATCGCTCCGTTATCATCGAAGAAGTAAGTATTATAATCGGCATCAGTAATGGCACTGTTCGCAGAACGAAGTTCCGCAGGGAAAGACTCGCTTATACGCCCCTCATCTATCGCCTTCTGTCCGTAATTGATAAGCGCCGACAGTTCTTCCCCCTGCGAGTAGAACGGATTCGCCTTGACGGCAAGTGTGTGATCTTCGTAGTAGGCAACATACTGAACGTATACTCCGTCAGTGCCGAACAACTGCATAAGATCGATAACTTCAGGATCTTCGTGCCCGTCAGTATAAATATAGAGATAACGGTTGTTATAGACTTCATCAGGGTCAGATACGACGAAGCATTCTCCCTCAGGTGTCTTAGCCTCCATTGCTACGTATATATCATCTACACTGAACGGATCAGTTTCTTCTCCGATCGTCATCGTATCGATATCTACCGAATAATAATTGATCTCCGTGGCAAAAGAGTAATAATAATCATTATATCTGTCTGCCTCAAGATAGAGCTGCCCATCCTTCTCGAAAAGAAAAAAGTCTTCAACCCCAAGCTGTGACGGAATGTTGACAGTCCCTGCAACACTTCCGTCCGAATAATCCAGAAGCACTATCTGTCCCGTCGATGATGTGACCGAGACAGGTGTCCTTGAGATCGAATACCCGCTGTCAGTAACGATCGGGGAGGCACAATCTGCTCTCACGGAACAGTAGTACATTCCTCCGATCTGTTCAGATGATACACGATGGATCCCCTGTGTATGATTAAGAGCAGATTTGAGCGCATAGTCGGGATCACCGTTCAGGCCTTCGACTGACAGCGAGTATTGCTGCATATCATCGTCCCCTGTTGTTATCACTACACTCGTGACTTCGGGGCTCAGGTCTTCTTGTGTCTCGAATACTACGGAAGACTCGCTGAGATCAGGTTCTATATGGATCGATGTGACAGCCTCTTCCGAAGATCCGGTCTGATCTCGATCGCTTTCCGGAGTACAGCCTGACAGCAACACACAATGGACCGCCATATAAGCGGTCAGGATCGCGGCTATATATCTACGACTCTTTGTTACTGCCATCATCAACCTCTCAGAGAAGACGTTTTGCTCAAAACAGAACCTGCCCCTGCAAGATAAAGACGATTAGGCATAATGATTTGTTGCACGCCACTATTCGGTAAGTGCGATAGTTCCACGTCTGAGTGAAGCGGTAAGCAGGACCGTATTCTTGTCTCCGGCCCTTCTCACCATGATATTGCCGTTATCTGACGCCAGGCAAGCCGCTGCAGTACATGTGTCCGCATCGACCTTGACCGGTGAATATGTAGCCGCGAGCGGAAGCTTGACCGCTTTGAGGAGACGAGAATCAAAAGCCGTAACATAGCATCCGAGCCGCTCTGATATAGCCTTGACCGCATCACTGTCCCGCACGATCGTCGATACGGCGACAGTCGCAACTGCAGAAGGCATTATGCCGTGATTTACGAGAGTCCTCTCGACAGTCTCGACAGCGTAGTCCGGATCAGTCCTCGCTGTGAGCTCGAGTCCCACGATAACGCGCCGGGGAGTCAGGACCAGAACATTCCCGGCCTCGATGTCCGGCAAAGTCGAACAAGTGATGAAGACTGCCGGCTTATCATCCTGCGAGGCAGCCAGATATGCCTGTCCGAGTTCCTTTTTCTGATTGCTGCGGAACATATACATCGAGTAACTGATCGAATCGAGTACGGGTTCATTAAGAGTGATCGGGAGATCACTGTATATGCTGACATTTCCGCCGGCAGATATGAACTCCGCGAAAGAATCCAGAAGCTCGGGCTTGTCGGGGATCATATTATATGCCTCGACAGCCTTCTTAAGATCAGGGGCGGTCTCTCCTCGGTCACTCTCGACGGACAGCGCCTTGCAGCCGAGGACTTCACACATCTGACTTAGCATCTCGAAGCTGTTATATCCCATATGTCTGAGGATACCGGCAAATCTTCCGGAAGGATCTATCGTAAACACGGGATATCTTATATCAACGGGATATATCCTCTCTGTCAGGAGTTTGACCGAAGCATCAAGGGGCAATATAAGGATGATCGCGCCGTCCGCTCTGACAGCAGACTCCCCGATGCTCAGGGTGAAATTCTCAACGGAACGGATCCATTCGCCTTCGCAGCTTTCCATGAGCCTGTTTCCGGTCTCTTCCGCCTTCTGTGATCTGCCGTAGCAATATAGATACATATCGGGAGTCCTCCTGATCTGTTTACTGTTTCCTATTATCGCATTATTTGGTGCCGTATGGGAAATAATTTTCGAGGAGGGTCAGCGGGGCGCTTCCCGCGGTGCATATTTGATATAATCCATGGCAGAAGACACTTTATAAAATCCGTCTGCCATGGAGGATCAAAATGCGAATAGTCATACTCGACGGCTCGGCCGCCAATCCGGGAGATATAAACTGGGATGAGATCTCGTCACTCGGAGATCTTACCGTATACGATGTAACGCCGCAGGAACTGCTGCTGCAGAGAGCCGCCGACGCACAGATAGCGATCACCAACAAGACTGTTTTCGACAGGGATACCATCAACGCCCTGCCGGAACTTCGATACATAGGCGTGCTCGCGACCGGATATAATGTCGTCGATACAAAGGCTGCTGCCGAGCGCGGGATCGTGGTTACGAATATCCCGGAATACAGCACATATGCCACGATGCAGCATACGATCGCACTCCTTCTCGAGTTGACTAACAGGACGGCACTTCACAGCAATGCGGTACGTGACGGAGAATGGGTCAGATCCGAACAGTTCTGTTTCTGGAAAGAGCCTCTGACCGAACTCTGGAATAAGACGGCCGTCGTCGTCGGATTCGGAAGGATCGGCAGGCGTGTGGCTGCCACATTGTCAGCCCTCGGCATGAATGTCGTGATCGTGCCTCACAGACTACCTGCAGATGACATCGGATATCCCGCCATGGCACTCGAAGATGCACTTAAGATCGCCGATGTCGTGACTCTTCACTGCCCTCTAACCCCG
>OMQY01000181.1 GCA_900313405.1 uncultured Eubacteriales bacterium | reverse complement strand
TTGCTGCCATCACAGGTAAGGTTATTCCTTTTTATCATATAGACTGTTGCGACAAGGCACAGGTTGACAGGGTCTTTGATGAGAATGATATTGACAGTGTTATTCACTTTGCAGGTCTTAAGGCTGTAGGTGAGAGCGTTAGTAAGCCGATAGAATATTATTCCAATAATATCAACAGCATGCTTACTGTTGTTAAATCGATGAAGGAGCACAATGTTAATAAACTCGTTTTCAGTTCTTCTGCAACTGTCTACGGTATGAGTGAAGATGTTCCTTTTACGGAAGAGAGTCCTCTGGGTGTATGCACAAATCCTTACGGTTGGACAAAGTGGATGATCGAGCAGATGCTCCGTGATACAGCGGTTGCATATCCTGAGTTCAGGATCACACTGCTCCGTTATTTCAATCCCGTAGGTGCTCATGAGAGCGGTCTTATCGGAGAGGACCCTAAGGGAATACCTAATAACCTGTTCCCTTATATTTCCAAGGTTGCTTCGGGTTCACTTCAGAAGTTGACCATCTACGGGGATGATTACAATACACCTGACGGAACATGTATCAGAGACTATATCCATGTTTGTGATCTTGCTGACGGACATGTTAAGGCTCTTGCATATATGGATAAGACAACTGATTCTGTTAATCTTTTTAATCTCGGTACGGGAAAGGGAACTTCCGTCAAGGAGGCTCTTGCTGCATACGAGAAGGCATGCGGTCACAGTATCGCGAATACCATCGGTCCCAGAAGAGCCGGCGATATTGCCGTAAGCTACGCTTCTACCGATAAGGCTGAGAAGCTCCTCGGCTTCAGAGCTTTGAGAACTATTGACGATATGTGTGCATCCTCATGGAAATGGCAGACACAGAACCCTGACGGTTTGCCTGATAGCGAATGAGAGGTCTTTATGTCCGATAACGGTTTGATCAAATATCCCGGAAACGGGAATGATAACAGGAAACCTTCTGTCTCCGGGCAGGGCGTTCCGGCAGGACAGAAGCCGGCAGCCCCCGCTCATAAGGAGTCTGTAGATGAGCTTGCCGATTTTCTTTTCGAGAAGAAGGCTGAAGCTCCTGCAGTCAGGACAAACAGTACAACTGCAGTCGGAAGCTTCGGGAATGACAGCCCTACGGTTAATGTAAGCAATCTTCGTAAAGATATCGTGCCTTCCGAGAAGAAGAACAATGATATCGTCAAAGGCGCCAATGCTTCAGCACAGAAGCGCAATATGAGAAGACGTAACCGCAGGATCCGGGTGATCTTCAGCATAATTGCCGCACTCCTTGGTCTTTTTGCCGGACTTGTAGTATTCGGTCTCTGGTATAAGGATTACCTCTTAAGTAAACCTACTTATTTTACGCTTCCCGAGGATTTTACTTTCGTTGATGATTCCGGTAATGCGATAAGTTACGATGAGTTCATCGATCAGTACGTTGAACCTACCGAATACGAGATCATTGTTGATGATAAGGTCGCGAACTTCCTTCTTATCGGTATCGACAGCCGCAGCAGGAGCTATTCTGCTACAGGTACGGGTTCGCTTGCTGATGTTATCATGATCATGTCCGTTGATTCAGGTGAGGGAACGATCAAGATGATCTCCATAGCCAGAGACTCTTATGCATATGTTCCGGGTTATCAGAATCCCATGAAGATCAATGCGTCTATGTCGCTTGGCGGACCGGAGCTCCTTAAGCTTACTATCGAGAATCAGTTACGTATTACGATCGACGGATACGCTTTTGTTAATTTCTATAATATGGCCTCGGTCATAGATGCTGTCGGCGGTGTATATGTCGATCTGACATCAACCGAGCTTTATGCTGAAGGCGGTCTTAATCATAACCTTGCAGAAGTTAATAATCTCGCAGGACTTCCTTCTGATTACCAGGCTGTAAACAGTTACGGTTATGATACATGGCTTAACGGCCGCCAGGCTGTTGCTTATGCCAGGATACGTAAAGTTGACAGTGACTATATGAGATCCGAGAGACAGGTTGAGGTATTAAGAAGCCTTATGGACAGATTCCTTGATCTGTCCATAACAGGCAAGGCAGCTGCACTGGATGATCTTTTGCCGCTTATAGCCACCAATATCTCGGCAGGAGAGATCACGGATTATGCTCTTGATATACTGCCGTCACTGAGCAATCTTTCTATCCAGTATATGCAGCTTCCCATCCAGGATTGCTTCTATTCCGGAATGTATGGAGACGAATGGAGTATAAGACCTAACTGGAATGCCATGATCCCTTATGTCCATGAATTCTTCTATAATGAGACGACCGATTTTGACCTTGTCAGGGATATACCTAATTCACCGTCAATCGACAGATGTCCCGATGATCTTGATATCGAAGATCTGCTCAGATAATACTTTTTGACTTTTTTTGATATTCATCTTGACATTAAATGGTCCGAGATTTATATTAATACCGTTGGCACTCGGAATTAATGAGTGCCAACGGTATCTTTTTAATTGAATGGAGGTCTTATACATGACTATCAAACCCTTAGGAGATAAGGTCGTTATCAAGAAGCTTCAGGCTGAAGAGACAACAAAGAGCGGACTTGTTCTTGCATCTGCATCCCAGGAAAAGCCTCAGGTAGCAGAGATCATCGCTGTTGGTCCCGGTGGAGTTATCGACGGTAACGAAGTAAAGATGGAAGTTGCTGTAGGACAGAAGGTTATTATCCGTGATTATTCCGGAACAACTGTAAAGGTTGACGGTGAAGAAGTAATAATCGTTC
>OMQY01000187.1 GCA_900313405.1 uncultured Eubacteriales bacterium | reverse complement strand
GTCAGCAGGAAACTCAGATTGTCACCGCTTAAGTTCTTGAGGCACGATCTGTCGACTTCCAAGCGTAAAAAGGCGAGAAGGCTTCCCAGGTGGTCTTTCCTTAACCGTTTCAGACTCAGGATAATCATGTCAAACGCTCTGGACTTTGTCGTTATGTTCTGCGGACTGTTCCTTTGCATGTTCCTTATGTTCTTCACATTTGCTCTTCCGGGAACTATCGATCACTATAAGGACACTGTAGTCGACGAGATGTTTGCTGACTACCAGTACCTGATCAAGAGTCCCGTAGACGAGAACGGTCAGATCATCGGGACTTCTGCAGCAGGTGCCGAGCGATATGCTGCATGTAATCTCAAGACTGATATGAAATACAAGAAGGGCGAGAGCATTACCGCCTACGGATATGTGGAGGACAGTACACACATCGATCTGCCTTATGATCTCGGACCCGGTGAGGTATATGTATCATCAGCTTTTGCCGGCAAATTCAGTCTTAGGAAGGGTGATACGATCACTCTGACCGGTGAATTCGATGACTCCGAGTATGAGTTTACGATGGACGGAACATTCGAGTATTCAGGATCCTGCTCGGTATTCATGCCGATCGATCGTTTCAATGAGGTGTTCGGCTATGAGGAAGGTTATTTTAACGGATTCTTTACTGACGAACCGATCGAGGATGTAAGCGAGACCTATATCATGGGTTCTATCGATCGTGATGATCTGGTCTCGATAGCTAATCAGCTCGACCACTCCATGGGCGCCATGATGAGATACTTCTCCTATGCCTGTGTAGCGATATCACTGCTGCTCATGTTCCTGATAACCAAGATCATAATCGAAAAGAACGGCGTGTCGATATCACTCGTAAAGGTCCTGGGATACCTTCCGGGCGAGATAGCGAGCCTCTACATAATGGCCACGAGCATTGTAGCAATACTCTCAATGGTGATTTCTCTGTTCCTTTCGAGGGGACTTGCGAGTATACTGTTTGATATATTCCTCAAGGGATATGACGGTTACTTCCCGATGTATGTGCACTGGAGCAAGTATCCGATCATTCTCCTTCTGAATATCGTGGCATATGTGCTCGTAGCAACTCTTGACTATATAAGGATCAGGAAGGTTCCGATGACAGATGCCCTCAAGAATGTTGAATAAGGAAGGGTGACCTATGTATAAGACCGGCGCGATCATTGATTGGATGAATGAGAAGTTCCCACCGGAAACGGCAGAGGAATACGACAATCCGGGGATCATGTGCGGATCTGCGTCAAAGGATGTAAACAAGCTTGTGATAAGCCTTGATCTGACATCACGCGCCGTGTCTCTTGCAAAAGAGAAGGGCGCTCAGATGCTGATCACTCACCATCCGGTCATCTTCGGCGGGATAGATAATGTCAATGAAGATCTGCCGCATGGCAGACTCCTCTCTCAACTCATCAGAGAGAACATAACCTGCTTTGCAGCTCATACTAATCTGGACAAAGCTCCGGAATACAGCAACGCCATATTGGCTGACATCCTCGGTGCGACCTCGTTTGAGGTCCCCGAGGACGTCAGTTGCGGCGTTGTTGCTCTTTTCGATGAGATGAAGCTGTCTGAGTTTATGGCTGAAACAGTTAAGGCTCTTGATTCGAGTGGTGCCATAAGCATTAATGATCCTGACCGTAAGGTCTCGAAGGTCTTCGTTCAGGGCGGAGCCTTTGATGAGGAGAGCATACCGGCATTATTAAGGGCCGGTGTCGATACTGTCGTATCAGGCGAGATTAAGCATCATATAACATTGCTCCTGGAAGAGTATGGCATAGCATCGGTTATAGCCGGACATAATGCTACCGAGCGTGTTTTTATGCCTAATCTTGCGAATGAGCTTTACAAAGCGTTCCCGGAGCTTGAGATTTTTGTTGATAACGGCAACGAAAGAATCCTTAATTAAACTGTACTTTATCCGTTGTTTTCTTTAGAATATTAATTGTTTTCCGAGTTGACCGAGACGATCGCGGGCATCACAGGCGAAAGCCGATGCGTGAGGAAAGTCCGGGCTCCGCAGGACAGGGTGCCGGGCAGTTCCCGGTGAAGGCGACTTTAAGGAAAGTGCAACAGAAAAGGAAACCGCCTGCCATTCGTGACAGGTAAGGATGAAAAGGCGAGGTAAGAGCTCACCGGCGATGTGGAGACATATCGGCCTTGTAAACCCCACCCGGAGCAACGTCGTGG
>OMQY01000179.1 GCA_900313405.1 uncultured Eubacteriales bacterium | reverse complement strand
TCAGAGTGATATCGAGAGGATACTCGGGGACGCGGCAAGACTGGCCGATGAGATGGAGGCTCTGATCGAGAAGGATGCTGAGGCTTTCGAGCCGCTATCTAAGGCGTACTCTATTCCCAAGGAAGAGCCGGGAAGAGATGAGCTTCTCGAGAATGCCCTGAGGACAGCGAGTGATGCCCCTTATGAGATCGTTGTCAAGACTCTTGAAGTCGCCGGGATCATTGAAGAGCTTGCAGTTAAAGGTTCGAGACTGGCAATAAGTGACGTAGGAGTAGCCGCAGCCGCATGCAGAGCTGCAGCCTGCGGTGCTTCGATGAATGTTTATATCAATACAAAACTGATGAAAGACAGAGAATACGCTTCCGGGATGAATGCCAAAACGGATGCTGCGGTAGCTGAAGTTGTTGCCAAGTGTGACAAGGCATATGAAGCTGTTCTTGGAGGACTCAAAGGATGAGAGAACTTACAGGTAAGCCGGTGGCAGATGCCATCAACGAGAGCCTCAGAGCGGATATCGCATCACTTAAGGAGCGCGGGATCGTTCCGACGATCGCAGTGGTAAGAGTAGGTGCCAGGGATGACGATCTGGCATACGAGCGTGGGATAAAGAAGAAGTTCGGTGATATGGAATGTGAAGCTCGTATAGTCGAGCTTCCCGAGGAAGTATCTCAGGAGGAACTCGACAGCACGGTAGAGAAGCTCGACAATGATCCTTCGGTCAACGGTATCCTTATGTTCAGACCGCTTCCCAAGACACTGAGTGAAGACAGGATCAAGCACAGCATCAGCGCCGCCAAGGACGTTGACTGTATGGGAACAGCCGGTCTCGCATCCGTATTCGCTTGTGACGGTGAAGGATTTGCTCCCTGCACGGCTCAGGCTGTGATCGAGCTTCTTCACCATTATGATATCCCGCTCAAGGGAAAGAAGATCACTGTTATCGGAAGAAGCCTGGTCATCGGTAAGCCCGTTGCAGTCATGCTCATCAAGGAGAATGCGACAGTAACCGTATGCCACACGAAGACAGCCGATCTTAAGGCAGAATGTCTGGCGGCAGATATAATCGTAGCTGCTGCAGGTGCGGCGAAGATGGTTACGGCTGAATTCGTAAGGCCGGGACAGATCGTTATCGATGTCGGAATGAATACGGATCAGGAAGGCAAGCTGTGCGGTGATGTTGACTTCGCTGCCGTATCCGGGATCGTAGATGCAGCGACCCCGGTCCCCCGCGGAGTCGGATCGGTAACAACTTCCGTCCTGCTCAAGAATACGGTGATCAATGCCGTAAGGATGAACGCGTGAGCGGGCGCCGGAGTGACAGGAAGATAGCAAAAACTGATACAGTCTCCTCAAGCGGAGACTGTTCTTACATTGAGATGGATTATAAAGAGACGCTGAAGCTCAAGCAGGAACTTGTTAAAAGATCGATAGGAAAGAGCTGCAGTCGTATCGAACCTGTCGTCGGAGCAGACGATCCTTACCACTACCGGAACAAAGTATATGCTGCCTTCGGGCGGGACAGATCCGGGATCATATGCGGTCAGTATGAGCCGGGCAGCCACCGTATCGTTCCGGACAAGGACAATCCGTTAGAGAATAAGACTGCGTCGCAGATCATCGAGACAATACGTGTGCTGGCAGGTAAGTTCAAGGTCAGTATCTATGATGAGAGGACACGCTCCGGTCTTCTGCGCGGTGTCCTTGTAAGGACCGCTGACGGTACGGGTGAGGTCATGGTCGTGATAGTAATAGCCGAGCCTGTTTTCCCGGGGAAAAAGGAGTTTGTAAAGCGACTTGTCTCGGAGCACCCCGTGATAAAGACTGTCGTCTTTAACATAAACCGACGTACCGATTCCATGATACTTGGAGATAAGACCGAGACGGCTTACGGTCCCGGTGCGATCACGGATGAACTGTGCGGTATGAGATTCAGGATATCGCCGGAATCGTTCTATCAGATCAACCATGATCAGGCTGAGAAGCTTTATGATCTGGCTATCGGATATGCGGACCTTAAGCCCGGTGATAAGGTGCTTGATGCATACTGCGGGACGGGGACGATCGGAATGGTCGCTTCAAAGACCGGATGTAAAGTGACAGGTGTCGAACTTAACCGCCGGGCAACGGAAGATGCAAAGATAAACAAAAAGATCAACAACGTCAGTAATATAAGTTTTATCAACGATGATGCCACAAGATACATTGAGCAGAGTGCCGTCCGGGGAAATAAGTATGACGTCATAATCCTGGATCCTCCGCGAAGTGGGACCACTCCGGAATTTATAAGAGCGTGCGGGAAGCTCGCGCCTCAAAGGATAGTCTATGTCTCATGTGATCCGCAGACACTCGGAAGGGACTTGGGTCTTTTCGAGAAGGAAGGATACAAGGCAGTGACAGCTACCCCTGTGGATATGTTCTGCTTTACGGAGCATGTCGAGACGGTCACCCTTTTACAGCGGATCAACACCTCAAGGAAACGATAACCCTTAATGTGAACATGTGAAAGGCAGGAGAGTATATGGTACGGGAAGCGAGAAAAGAGGATCTGGATGCATTGCTTGATCTGTATCTGTTTTTACATGAAGACAGTATTCCGGAGCATGATAAACATTTAGAGGAAACATGGGAACAGATCCTTAAAGATCCCAATCATCATCTGATCGTGAATGAGGTTGACGGTCAGATAATATCCTCTTGTGTATGTGTGATCATACCGAATCTTACAAGGAATGTGAGGCCGTATGCCTTTGTTGAGAATGTAGTAACGCATGCCGATCACAGAGGGAAAGGTTACGCGGGGGAGTGTCTGGGTTATGCAAGGAAGATCGCAGAGAAAGAAAACTGCTATAAAATGATGCTCCTTACCGGATCCAAAAAACCGGAGACACTGCATTTCTATGAGAAGGCAGGATATAACAGCAGTGACAAGACTGCGTTCATTCAGTGGCTGGGAATGGACAGATAACGTAAATGGAACCGCCAATACTTACGAAGAACGGGGTGCAATATGAAAAAGTGGTATGACGAAGAATATGAATTTAAGGTAGAAGTAACGGGCTTTTTACATGGAGATCATACAGAGAGGTATTGCCGTAATGGCGAAGAGATCGGTGATGTATATAAATGCACCTACGGATGTCCGGTAAACGGTGACGGATACGGGATCTGTTCAAAGACAATGATGATGCTATATCCGTTGATGGAAGCGGTCAGAAGCGGAGGAGATCTTGCCAAAGTCGGCGGTGACGGGAAATACTCCAAGACTGTAGTATGCCCGGACGGATGTGTGATCTTTAAGCTGACCGCGAGGCCTCTGGGAAACGAGAATTTCCATACCGGCGGATTTTGGGATTATCCGGATGAGACACAGAAATAAAAGGCGCAGATAATTCTTTGATCCGTGCACTCAACCGGTGGTTGAGTATGATGCAATCAACCGTCAGTTCGTGTAATATTACTGTGCATTCGGATATGCTCAAGCCATGAAAGGAGGAGTCCGATATGGATCAGATAAAGATCGGAAAGTTCATATCATCCTGCAGGAAGGAACAGGGGATGACCCAGGCGGTCCTGGCCGATAAGCTCGGTATCAGCGACCGCGCCGTATCAAAGTGGGAGACGGGAAAGTCCGTTCCCGATTCCGGGATCATGCTGGAGCTATGTGAACTTCTGAGAATAAATGTTAACGAACTCCTGTCGGGCGAACGTATCATGGCAGAATCATATGATAAGAAAGCAGAGAAGAACCTTCTTGCTATGAGGCAGGAGATCGAAGACAAGAACAGACAGATGCTCAGGCTGGAATACTGGATCGGAGGTCCGGCTGTCATTGCAGGATTGGTCATATGTGTTGTAGCAGCATATGCGGATCTTCCGGCCGGCGTACGGATCGGGCTTATCACATTCGCCTTTGTACTGATATTTGCAGTTGCGTTTATTGCAGTCGGCATCGAACAGAAGGCCGGATACTATGAGTGTCAGGTCTGCCGTCACAGATATGTACCGGGTTACTGGCAGACGAATCTCGCCATGCATATGGGCAGGACGCGTTACATGAAGTGCCCGGAATGCGGCAAGCGCAGCTGGCAGAAAAAAGTCCTCGGCAAAGAGGATACGGAGGTATAAAGACTTGATCAGATGATATCGCTGGGATTGTCATTTGCGGTACTAATAGTCGGTTATCTGGTATATGGTAAGGTCATCGAAAAGGTTTTCGCGCCGGATGATCGCATGACGCCTGCCTATGCTAAGCAGGACGGCGTCGATCATATACCGATGCCTACGTGGAAGGCATTCCTGATACAG
>OMQY01000175.1 GCA_900313405.1 uncultured Eubacteriales bacterium | reverse complement strand
TCGATCAGCTCGTCGATCCTGTTCTTAAGGTCAGCCTTATCCGCATAGAACTCGGCGTCACCGCCGCGGCGGTTGATCTCGTCAGAGATATCCTTACTTGATATCTCTCCGGTGTTGATCTCACGATCCGAGAAGATCTCGGAGAAGAGTACCTTCCTGCACGGCAGGAGCGATGTTACATAATCCTCGAAAAGCAGCTTCGTACGGTTAAACGTCAGCGGCTGGAACACGACGAGGATATTATTGTGCGGCATATTGCTCGCCGCCTCGATCGTGACTCTTGCCGCAGTCGGATGATGAGCATAGTCGACTACGACCGTGCAGCCTTTGTACTGTCCCTTTACCGTATATCTTCCGTCAGCACCGCCAAAAGCATTCAGCGCGCTGATGATCGCCTCGGGCTCTGCGCCGTTAATGTGCGCGCATGCGGCGGCAATGAGAGCATTGTCGATATTGTGGCTGCCGGGGATCCTGAGCTGCGCCGTTCCGAGGCAGGCACCGTGATACATGATGTCAAACTTCGGAAGTCCGTTAACAAACTCAATATTCGCGGCTACATAATCAGCCTCTTTACCTGTATAGACACATGTCTCGCCTTCACGGGCACAAGTGATCACCGTCGACATCTTCCTGCCCTGTTCCGTCCTTCTTGCTTCCGCCTCTTCGAGAGCCTTGGCCGTGTTGGCATCTCTGCCGGTGACGACCACATAGCCGTTGTCGTCGAGCTTATCAAGGAACTGAGCGAACACATCGATAACATCCTGTATCGTCGGATAACAGTCAACGTGGTCGTGGTCGATATTCGTGATCGCCGCCGTCGTTGACCTGAACTGCAGGAATGATCTCTTGAACTCGCACGCCTCGGAGATGAACAGATCCTTGTTCTCGCCGAGCCTAACCGTTCCGCCGAATACATCGAGCTCGGCACCCAAGTGAACAGTCGGATCCTTGCCGGCATCGATCAGCATAAGAGATGTCATTGAAGTAGTCGTTGTCTTTCCGTGTGTACCGGAGATATTGATGACGTTCCTGTAGCTCTCGGTAAGAAGTCCCAGGAATTCGGATCTGTCGTAGATCCTTATGCCCTTCTCGTCCGCGCGGGCGACTTCGGGATTGTGCGGCAGGATGGCCGCGGTCTTGACTATGTAGTCGGGGGCAAACTCGTCGATATTCGCGCTCTTCTGATCGTTATAGATCTTGATGCCGCATGAAGCGAGGTGCTCCGTGCGTTCGGACGGGAACATATCCGAGCCTCCGACATTGAAGCCGTAGCCCTGCGCCAGGAGCGCCAGACCGCTCATCGATATTCCGCCGATGCCGATAAAATATATACGCGAACAAGCTTTGAGTTCATTAAGTCCTGATGACATAATATCGCCTCCGATCCTGAGTTAAGAGATCTTACCGAGTAATTATACTATATTTTCGCGATCCTTATATAAAGCCTTCAATAATATCGGCGTAGTGATCGAACTCGTGATGATCAGAAGGATGACACATGTGAAGAAAGCGGGGTCGAGCATGCCGACTGACAGGCCCCTCTGAGCCACGATGAGCGCTACCTCGCCTCTTGTCATCATGCCGACACCGATCTTAAGCGAATCCCTGGTCGAATAGCGCATCAGCTTCGATATACCGCCGCAGCCTATGACCTTGGCGAGCATGCCGATGGCAACAAAAGCCGCAGAGAAGACAAGGATATTGGTATTTAAGTCTGACAGATCCGTCTGAAGGCCGATCGAGCAGAAGAATACCGGGCCGAAGATCATGTAGGAATTAACGTCCATCTTACGGTTGATATAGTCGGAATCCTTGAGCGAACAGAGGATAACGCCTGCCAGGAACGCACCGGTGATATCCGCAACTCCGAAGTTGTTATCCGCGAGATACGCGAGTCCGAACGCCAGAGCGAGACCCATGATAGGGATACGTCTTGTATGGGGATACTTCTTGTCGTAGATCTTAAAGAGCTTATAGACTACGAAGCCGAGGCCCGCCGTAAAGATGAAGAAAAGCACCGTCATCAGTATTACGCGAGCCACATCGGCATCGGGATCCTTGAATCCTATAACAAAGGTCAGGACGATGATGCCGATGACATCGTCGATTATCGCGGCACTCATTATGGTCGTGCTGATCTCTTCCTTGATCTTTCCCATGTCCTTGAGCGTCTGGGCCGTGATACTGACGGAGGTCGCCGTAAGGATGGTTCCGATAAATACAGCCTTATAGAATTCATCATCGCCCACCGGAGCGTAACCATAGAATATCATGTAAAGGACCGTACCGCAGATGAGCGGCACAAACACACCGAAGACGGCAATAAACGTAGCCTTAAGGCCGGTCTTCTTGAGCTGTCTCAGATTAGTGGAAAGTCCTGCGGAGAACATCAGCATGATAACGCCGATCTCAGCCATCGCGGCAAGATATTCGGACTGGTCAACGAGCTTTAGTACGCTCGGACCGATGATCAGGCCCGCCACGATCTCGCCCGCGACATCCGGGATCTTGAAATGTCTTGCAAGGAGTCCGAACACCTTGGCAAAGATAATGATTATACAAAGGTCTCTTACGACCATACTGGTATCAAATTCCATCTTACCGCCTTCACTTTGTGATCGAACCGACAGTAGCTTCCGTATATGCCACGAGGTCTGCCGCCTTCAGTCTGATCTGATATCCTCTCTGACCGCCGCTGACCGACACGTCATCGATCAGTTCGATCATCTCATCTATGAATGTTCTGTACTTTTTCTTCATGCCGATCGGAGAACAACCGCCGCGGATATAGCCTGTAACGGCAAGCAAGTCCTTGACGTGTATCATCTCAACCCTCTTAAGTCCGGCAAGAGAAGCCGCCTTCTTAAGATCGACTTCGTCATCCACCGACAGACAGAAGACGAGATATTCGCCGTTATCGCCCTTCGCGACAAGGGTCTTGAAGACCTCTTCGTAGGGGAGGTTCAGGAAGTCGGCAACGTGATGTCCGTCGAGATCGTTCTCGTCGAACTCATATTCGAGGACAGAATGTTCGATCCCGTCCTTCTCGAGCATACGCATCGCATTTGTCTTCTTGATACCTGCCATTTGTTTATCTCCTATGTTGTCGCCACACAATGATAACTCAAATCACTTTATTTGCAAGAGTTCTTCCATACTGTACACCGTGACATCAGGCTCCGGCGCACCTTCGGGCAACTGCTCGTGTCTGTGGTTGAACCAGACGGTCTTCCAGCCGCGCCCTATCGCCCCTCTCATGTCCGCAGCATATGTATCGCCGATCATCCTTATATCATGAGGGAGCGCTCCGAGTCTCTTCTCGACTTCCATATGTGCCCGCTCATCGGGCTTGGGGAATCCCAGGTCATCGGATATAAAGATGCGGTCTTCGCTGAACCATTTCTTAAGACCCAGACGCTCGATCTTGCCCATCTGCACGGCAACAAGCCCGTTCGTCATTATCGCGATCTTATCGCTTACTGCGGCATAATGATCGAGCAGCTTATCCGCCCCGTCGAAAAGGACTATATTCTTTTGCTCTTCCCTATATATCTTCTCGTATACGTCACACTCGGCGCGGCTCACGTCGATCCCGTGTTCGGCATAAGCCCTCATTATCCTGTAGGAGAACTCGTCTTCCTGCTTAAGTTCCCCCTTAGCGGTCATCTCCAGTGTCACATAACTGTGTTTCCTTACGCATGCGAAGAGCTCCCCGAGATCATCGACATGAAGATCCGGAAACATTCTTTTGTGTGCCCGGTCAAAGGCACCCCGTAAACTGTACAGAGTATCATCAAGGTCAAAAACATTAAACATGATGCTATAATAAACCATTAGAAATACCTATGCGAGGGATAAAAATGCTGAATAAAGACTATCCGAAGCACGATATGAATGTGGTTTTTGACATGTTGAGCGATGTGCTCGCAGGCGGTGACTGCGCAGAGAATGCGATAGAAGAGATGAACTTCCTGAATCGTCTCTTTGCGGCTCTTCCTGCGGAAGCCGTCGAATACGGAATGCAGTTCCTTCACGGGAACAAAGACCTTCCGACATCAACAACCGAGATATTGCCGCTCTACATAAGGCTCGTCAACCTTGCCGAGTACTGCGAGAAGATCGAATTCCTGAGGGACATCCCTTCCGCACCTTCAAGCGACGACATTATGGAGAGACAGAAGATCATGTCTTCCCTCGACACTCACGAGGAGATGTTCGGCAAGCCGCTCCTCGGATTCAGGATGAACAGTTCCGTGCCGGATAAGATCGATACGGAGAATGTCACATCCGATACAGCTACGGACACTTCCGACGGTGAAGAAGAGGAACAGGGACTTCACCTCATGAATGCGGCGGCGGCAGTCTTTATCTGCGAGGATCCTCTTAAGACGGCGCTTTTCTATGAGCAGAAGTGCGGATTCAAGTCTGTTCATCTGAGCGATGAATCCATGCCCCATATCCGTCTCGAACGTGATAATATATCCATCGTGCTGGCAGAAGGCAAGGGCGATGCCGTATTGCCGATAAGGCAAAAGTCCGGCTTCAGGTATGACATGTATGTCTATGCTTCTGAACCCTTCCTGCTCCAGTCGACACTTCAGACAGCAGGCGTCAATATAGTCGAGCCGCTGCCGGATGCCAATGAGGCAGTAAACAGTAATATCAATCGGCAGTTCGTTATGGAGGACTGCGACGGGAGGTACATATGCGTATCGCAGCAACTGTGATCTATTTTATCTATACTGTTATCGCGGGGATCTTGAGCATCCCGATCTGGCTTTTCCTCTTCATAGTATCGAGGACCGTAAGCAAGAAGAAGACCTATGAGAAGACATCGATGTTCTATACCAAGGTCTTCTCCTTCGGATATCGCCTCTGCGCCTTTTTCGGCGGTGCCCGGGTAAAGGTTACCGGCCTCGAGCTCCTGCCTTCACCCGAGGGTGAGAAGTTCCTGATCGTGGGCAATCACTGCTCCAACCTCGACCCGTTCATAATGGGCGGCTGGCTCAAGAAATATCCGATCGCCTTTATCTCTAAGCCCTCCGTATTCGACCTTCCTATCGCCGGCAGATACATGTGGAGACTCCGCTACATGGCGATCGACCGTAAGAACAACCGTCAGGGCATTCAGGTCATCCGCCAGGCCGCCGACATGATCTCATCGGGCGACTCATGCGTAGCCGTATATCCCGAGGGCACGAGAAACTTTGACAACAAGACACTTAAGAAATTCCACGACGGTTCGCTCAAGTCCGCATTGTGGGCCAAGTGCCCCATTGCCGTCTGCGTGATGACAGGAGCACACGACATCAGCAAGAACTGGCTCAGAAGAAGGACCCGTGTCACTCTCGATATAGTTGAAGTTATCCCCTACGAAGAGATCAAGGACTTAAAGACCCCCGAGATCGCCGAGAGGATCAAGGCAACAATGCAGGCGAGACTTGATAAGATCGCTTAACCCGGATCGATCAAAGACATCTGTATGCGATTATCGTGACCGTGCCTTTGCCCGGATACTTCTTTATCTCGTAACGGTCAGGGAAATCCGCGAGCAGCTCCGGTAATTTGACGTGGTGATATGTACGTATGTCGAACTCCGGCATTACACGCTTGATATACTGACCTGCCGAGGCAACGTTTACATATCCGTCGTCATCTGCGTACTTCTCATAAGCGATCCTCAAGAGCTGATGGATATCCTCCATCTCGTCATCTTCTTCGACCTCTTCAGGCTCGTCATTAATGACTTCCTTGACCGAAGCTTTAGTGTTCTTCTTGGATGAGGATTTCTTCGTCTTTTTTGTTTTCTTCTTACGCGCAGCGGAATCATCTTCCAGATTCTCAAGAAGGATGAATTCATCGCAGGCATTAACGAACGGAGCCGGTGTCTTCTTCTCACCCACGCCGATAACATATACGCCTGACTCGTGGATCCTTATCGCCAGAGGCGTATAATCACTGTCGCTTGCCACAATGACGAAAGCATCATAAAGATCCTTATAGAGCATATCCATCGCGTCGATCACGAGCGCCATGTCCGTAGCATTCTTCCCGGACACGTAATCGAACTGCTGATTCGCATTGATCGCGAGACGCTTTATCTCGCCTTCCCAGTTCTTAAGGATATCCTTCTTCCAGTTGCCGTAAGCCCTTTTAACGACTATCCTGCCTCTGGTCGATATCTCTCTTATCACCGCCTCGATCTTGTGTACCTGTGTATTGTCAGCGTCGATCAGAAGCGCTATCCTCTGCAGATTATCCATCTTTTTCCTCCCTTTTCACCTCGGCAGTCGCCTTCTCGAGCGTCGGCCTGTCCATCGTCATCATTCGTCCGCAGCCTTCGCAGACGAGCTTACACTCCATCCCGACGCGCGTGAGCTTCCAGCTCTTACTCCCGCACGGATGCTTTTTACGCATAACGACGACATCACCGACTTCATATTGATACATAAAGAACTTGCCCGGCATATCTCACCTCTTAAATCCGTATGTCACGCGCGGGTTACCGCCGTAATCATCTATAGTTGCAACGTCCCTGAGCCCCGCTTCGGTCCAGATCTTCCTGACTTTCCCGCCCTGGTCGAATCCGTGTTCGACAGCGATAATGCCGCCCGCCTTCAGATTCCTGATAAACCTGCCCGCTATCGCCCGGTAGAAGTCGAGTCCGTCCTCTCCTCCGAATAGCGCAATGTACGGCTCTTTCCCGCCGACCTGAGCAGGCAATTCCTCCATCGCCTTACGGTCGATATACGGCGGATTCGCAGTTATTATATCGAAAACCTTTTCGAGACTGTCACTCGTCACATCGACCCTCAGCACATCAAAGCACTTCGCATCCTTGCCCTGCCGCCCGGCATTATACTTAGCGATCTTAAGCGCCTCCTCACTCACATCAGTCAGAAGCGCCGTCACTTCCAGTCCGTGCGACATCAATTCATTCGCGAGCGAGATCCCGACACACCCGCTGCCGGTGCACAGGTCAAGGATATCAACTCTGCCTGTCACGCTCATCCGCGGGACCTTGGCGATCTCACCCGTCGGCAGATCATTACAGCCGCAGGCCGCCGCCACGGTCTCGACCAGCACCTCCGTGTCATTACGAGGGATCAGTACGGCCGGTGTAACCTTATAGCACTCCTTGTAGAACGCCCGCTGTCCGACGATATAAGCAAAAGGCTCGCCCGATATGCGGCGCGCGACGAACGACTCGAGTTCGGCCTCGTCGCGCGAGGCCTCTGCCATCCCCTCAAGTTCAAGACGGGCATCGTAAACATCGACACCCGCCTCAACAAGTCTTTTATAATACTGTTCAGGATAATTACCAGACATCATCTTCCGCATTCTCGGGGATAACTGCCTGCATCGCGCTGATCGCGACTTCGATTATCGGTCCGTCCGGCTCGCTTGTCGTGAAGTTCTGAAGCCAGAGTCCGGGCTTACTTAAGATCCTGCAGAAGACATTCTTATCGTGTCTGCCGACAAATCTCAATATCTCGAAAGACACACCGCAGATGATCGGAACAGCTATTACTCTGATGAGCACATTCATTCCGATGCTCCTGTCAGGGATAAAGATACCGATGACCGTGTAGATCAGGATCGATATCGCCAGAACGATAAACATGAATGCCGTTCCGCATCTTGGATGGAATCTGGGATACTTCCTTACATTATCGACAGTAAGCGGTTCGCCGGCCTCATAACAGGCGATCGTCTTATGCTCCGCTCCGTGATATCTCCATACTCTGTCGATGTCCTCGAGCCTGGATGCGAGTATCAGATACAAGAAAAAGAACACTAGTCGCAGTACACCCTCTATCAGGTTGAGCACTACAGACATCCAGGTCTTCGCCCTCAGTTCATCACTCATGAATCTCGCCCCGATATCGACAAGGATCCTCGGCAGAACGATAAAGATACCTACGCTGATGAGGATACCGAGTATGGCCGACAGCGTAAGGATCAGATCATAATGCTTCTCAGCGAAAGCCTCGATAGCAGAAGGCTTCTTCGGCTCCTGATCCTTCGTCTCCTCCTCGGGCTTGCCCTCCTCGGATATATCCGCGGACCTCATGAGCGCGCCCGTACCGGTGACCAGCATCTTATAAAATCTAATACATCCCCTGATAAAAGGCACCTTCTCAAAATAGCTTACCCTCTCACTTCTGGGAACTTCCTCGATATAGATGGAACCGTCGCCTTTCCTGACCGCCATCGACGTGCGGTGCGGCCCCACCATCATGACGCCCTCGATCAGGGCCTGGCCGCCGATCGTCGTCTTCTTAAGTTCAGGTTTGATCTCTGACATATTATCTCCTAACTAATTCAAAGCATAATAACCGATTGTCAGAATTATAACACTTCCAAGAACCATATATCGCATAAAAGGTGGCAAAACCCAAAGATTGACACGATTTTGTCACAGATGGGGCCGGAATCGTTACC
>OMQY01000253.1 GCA_900313405.1 uncultured Eubacteriales bacterium | reverse complement strand
TCGGAGACATGCCATCCTTGTCTATCGAATGGATGTGGTCGGTCATGATCTTTGTGACTCTGATCTGCTGATCGACGCGGCTTATCATGACCGCCTCGTTGACGCTCTGGTCGCTCCTGCCGATGTAGTAATGATAGAACGGGCGATTGAAATAATACATCCTCTCGACCTTCGAGAGCGGATTAAAAGCGAAGATATTATCCACATAGAAAGTATGCTTGGGGAGCTTTATCCCGCTCTCCTTAAGGAGTTCCGTGCGGTATATGATCGAGTGCATCAGAAGATACTGGCTCGGCAGATAATATCCGATGTCATCCCATCCGAAGACCTGGTTCTGAGGGAAAACATGGGTATATTTGATCTCATGCCTCTTGCCGTCGGCTACATGCTCATAGACATAGTTAGCCGCCAGAAGATCTATCTGGGTCCCTCCGAGCTCCATATCGTTTATGAGCTGGATGACCTCTGCCAGAGTATCCTTGTCGAGCCAGTCATCAGAGTCGACGACCTTAAAATACCTTCCGCTCGCAGCTTCGATGGCAGCATTTACCGCGTCGCCGTGGCCGCCGTTAGGCTTGTGGATAGCCTTTACGATACCGGGATGCTGTGCCTCATAAGCGTCAGCTTTCGCGGCTGTGGAATCAGTGGAACCGTCGTCTACGATCAAGACTTCTATATCATTCCCGGCCGTAAGTATGGACTCGATGCACTTGTCCATATAGGCCTCGGAGTTATAACACGGTACAGCGAAAGTTATAAGCTTCATACACCGTCGTCCCTTCTTTTATCTGTTCTTCGGCGCCCGATGAGATACATCCCGGCTATGCAGATCACGTTGAGCGCCAGACCGCCCGCAACGTCTATCGACGAATGCTGCTTTACGAACATAGTCGATAATACAATGGACACCGACAGGAGAGCAATAATTATCTTGATCACCGTGTGTCCCTTGAGCACTCTCGAGGTCAGCCATGCATAACAGGCTGCCATTGAATTATATACGTGAAGGCTCGGAAAAACATTAGTGGATGTGTCACCCTTATAGAGAGATGAGACTATGTCGGCAAAGAATCCCTTGCCTGCGTCATCCGGTCTTAAGTCCTGACCGTTGGGAAACAGGAAGGAGATTATCAGGAAAATGACGCATCCGAATGCCAGGGGACGCGTCATCCTCTTATAATCGGTCCCATCAGTATCCAAAAGAAGGAAATACAGCACCGATACCGCCATATACGGGAACCAGAGCACGTAAGGGATAATGAATTCGGGCCTGTAGGGAATGATCTCGTCCAACCGGTTATGGAAGATGTAAACGTCAGAATCCCTCTGTTCGAGTAAAGTGAATATAACAAAGTACAACACCGCAAAAACGGCTACTTCGATTATCCTGCGTTTAAGAGCTCCATTCTCCTTCAGCTCCAATATGCTGTCGCGCATGCCCGACTGTTTCCCCTAACCGTCCCGTGTGGCGGGACATTTATAGATTAAGATAATACCACGATTTACCGGTACTTAGCGTTCTATCCTCATCATTCGATATCTACATTATCCGTTATCGTAATTGTAGCTGAGAAAATAGATACCATGGTAAGGCCCATGGTCAGGACGAAGAGCGAACCGCCCGATACTTTACCGAGGTCTTCATCGGTAAGCTCTGTGGAAAGATCCTCACTGTACTCCTTAATGTCTTCCGGCGTAAGCTCATAGCCGTTGTCTGCCGCGACCTCGGAGAAGACAGCTGCAACAGCGTCATCATCGGTCTTCCCGTTAAGTTTGATCTTCAGCTCTTCGCCTACCTTTGCGGCCAGATCCTTATCGCTCTTGACGTCCTCAAAAAAATCCTTTGCTGTCTTCATAGCCTTTACCCCCTAAGTCAGAGTTTTTTAGCATCTTCATTATACCACCTTCAGGAGAATATTCTCCCCCGTATCTGATGTAAAGATCAGTCGCGGTTGATCAGTTGGATCGTAAAACCCATTACCGACAAGATGATAAGAAGGAGCCCTGCGAGCACCCCGGTATCATCGATCCCGACCCTCAGATCTCCGCTCGAATCGGAGAAAACGTGTTCCATTATCCAGGTGGCCCCGTTACGTACAGGCTCGATCTCTATGAAGACCGGCGCCAGGACGGTACTTGCCACACGTGCCCCGAGGATCGAAGTGAACAGCATTATCGCCCACTTCTGTATATGAAGGACGGCGAGCCCTGCGATCATGCCGAGGCCTAATCCGATGAAAGCATAGAGTATGGAAGTCCCGACATTGCCGGGCTCTTTTACCTTGGAATAGGAAATGTAGAACCAGTATGCAACCGCCAGCGTCGCGATCCCGACGATCGCCTTCTGATAAAGCGCGAACGCCGACCCGCCGAGTGCCGCCATGCATACGCCTATGACTATCCACATTGCATTGGAGTCGTCCGCCACTCCGAAGTCATCGGCAAATGTATCGAAAATGATATTGCCCGTAAACCACCCGGCGATCAGACCGAGCAGCGTGATACTTGCCCTGAAGAACTTATAACCGCCGAAACACACAAACAGACCCGCACATGCGATAACGATCGTCTGTATCAACTCGCTTACTCCCATAGTTTACGGCTATCCTCCAGGATCTCTCTTACTTCTTCGACGGTCGAGGCCGAACACAGCCTGACCTTCACGGCCGCAGAACCTCTGAGGCCGGATATATAGTGGGGCATGACGCTTCTCATCTCCTTGACGCCTGTCGCCTCTCCGATCTGAGCTACGGTGCCTTCCAACTCTCTTAAGAGCATATCACATCTTTGGGCAGGTGTAGGCTGCTGCGGTTCCTTCTCTCCGTTTAATCCCGCTATGATCCGTCCGAAGATCCACGGATCACCCATCGCCGCACGTCCTACCATCAGGCCGTCAGCCCCCGTGATCTCGAGAGCTCTCGCCGCGCTCTCCGCATCTTTTATATCTCCGTTGGCAAAGAAAGCCGCGCTGCTGTCCTTTACTGCGTCTCTCATACGCGCGACCGCCTCCATATCCGCTTTGCCGCCGTACATCTGAACGGCCGTCCTTCCGTGGACGCACAGCATTGAAGCACCGGCATCGACTACTCTCTTAGCCAGTTCTATCCCATCATCCCCGGCACTCGAAAAGCCGATCCTCGTCTTGACCGTGACGGGCTTACCGAACTCTTCAGCCGCCCTGACCGTATCCTTTACTATCACATAAGCCAGGCTCGGGGTCTTAAGGAGAGCACTCCCTGCGCCGGTCTTCACGACCTTGGGGACGGGACAGCCCATATTGATGTCTATGATGTCGACCTGACCGAGTACGGGGTCGCTGCATATCGTCCTGACCGCCTTGGCAAAATCCCCGGGGTCATTTCCGAACAACTGGATACATGTGATCCCTTCGTGCTCGGGATCGATCTGCATATACCGGTAGCTCCGCCCGAGTCCGTTATAGACTATCGAGCGCGCACTGACCAGTTCCGTGGGAGCATATGCCGCCCCCTGCTCGTGACAGATCCCTCTGAACGTGACCGAGCTCGTGCCGGCCATCGGGGCGAGGCACACGGGGTCTTTGATATGAATGTTGCCGATTATTGCTTCTTTCATAGGAATCATTGTACCACTGACTTCATTTTTCTTGCATTTTGACGCTTGCATTTCTTCTTATTTGTATCGAAAATATACAAGGTAATAAGAAAGGTGTGCTAACTATGGGAGATTGTTTGGTTTATTTCTTCACCGGCTTCCTCGACAGCGGAAAGACTTCGGTCATCTGCTCCTGGATCGACGGCGAGAATTTCAGAGATAAGAAGATCCTTGTCATATCCACCGAGGAAGGCGAGGAGGAGTACATTGACGAGAACTACCCGAATGCGGCCCCGGTCATCGTTCATGCGGAAACCGAAGACTTCAGTAAAGAGATGATGTTCGACCTGGACAAAAAGCACAAGCCGGACGTTATCTTCATCGAGTGGAACGGCATGGTCTCCCCGGCTGAGTTTTTCGATAAGATAGATGTCCCGAGACGCTGGCTCCTTGCCGCAGCCGTCGTCGTAGTCGACACGTCCACATACACCGAATACTTCAGGAGCATGCAGACTATCTTCGCAGATTATTACAGATACTGCGATACGGTCATCTTCAACCGCGTCGATCCGGAGGTCAACGATATCCCGCGTCTCCGTGCTTCCTGTAAGTCCGTCAACCCCGGTATGAGCATCAATTTCCTGGACAACGACAACGAGATAATCCCCATCGAGGACCACCTCCCCTTTGACCTTGAATCCGACCCGTGCGTCATCTCGGCAGATGACTTCGGTCTGTTCTACACAGACGCTCTCGATAACGTGGCGAGGTATAACGGCAAGCGCGTCTCACTGATCGGCAAGGCCGTAGTCTTCAGGGAATTCAAGGGCCAGGCCTTCGCACTCCAGCGTCAGGCATACACGTGCTGCGCCGCCGACATGGGACAGATCAATATGCTCTGTTTCTACAATGTCAAGTCCGGCTTCCCCGTCGGTCAGTGGCTCAGGGTCACGGGCACCATCAGGTATTTCGAAGACAAGCAGAACGGCCAGAGCGTTGACATCCCCTGCATCACGGTAGAGGATTATGCATTAACGTCCAAGCCCGACAACGAGATAATATATTTCAACTAAGGAAGGTGAACATAAATGACAAAAGTAGATGTATTCTCAGGATTCCTCGGAGCAGGTAAGACAACCCTTATCAAGAAGCTTCTCTCCGACGGCTACGACAAGCAGAAGATAGTCCTTATCGAGAACGAATTCGGTCAGATCGGCATCGACGGCGGCTTTCTCAAGGAGGCAGGCATCGAGATCACGGAGATGAACTCCGGCTGTATCTGCTGTTCCCTCGTGGGCGACTTCGGCACTGCACTCCGCCAGGTGATCGACACATATAATCCCGACCGCATACTGATCGAGCCCTCCGGCGTCGGCAAGCTCTCCGACGTAGTAGCCGCAGTAAAGCGCGTTGAGGGCACGGAAGTTGCCGGAACCGTAACGGTCATCGACGCCACCAAGTGCAAGATCTACCTCAAGAACTTCAAGGAATTCTACGAGAACCAGATCAAGTACGCAGGCACGATCATCCTGTCCCGTACCGGTACTATCAAGCAGGAGAAGCTCGATGTTGTTATCGACCTGATCCGCGAGATCAATGACCATTCTCAGATCATCACGACGCCCTGGGAGCTTCTGTCGGGCGCACAGATCCTTAAGGCGATCGAGAGCCCTCTGACAGCCGCCGATATGGCAGCCGCCCTCCTCGAGGCAGAAGAGCATGAGCACGAACACGAGCATCACCATCACTACGACGAGAACGGCGTCTGCTCCTGCGGACACCATCACGATGATGACGACGATGATGACGACGAGCACGAGCATCACCATGAGCATCACCACCACCATCACCACCATCATCACGGCCATGACGCGGACGAGATCTTCCAGAGCTGGGGCCTGGAGCATCTG
>OMQY01000260.1 GCA_900313405.1 uncultured Eubacteriales bacterium | reverse complement strand
GATCTGGCGGGATTCTCCATGGGACAGTCCGATAATATCAGACGAGCGATGAGCAAGAAGAAAAAGTCCCTGATGGAGAAGTACAGACAGCTCTTCATCTTCGGAGGAACGGATGAGAACGGCAAGACTGTCGAAGGCGCGATAGCGCACGGGGTTCCGGAAGCTGTCGCAGACAAGATATATAACGATGTATCGAACTTTGCCGGGTATGCATTCAATAAGTCTCACGCTGCCGCATATGCCGTTGTCGGTTATTACACCGCATATCTGAAGTATTATTATCCGACCGAGTTTATGGCTGCGATGATGAATTCCTTCAGGTTTAACCTCGCTCAGGCTGCGTGGTATATCAGCTGCTGCGACCAGATGGGGATAAAGGTCCTTCCGCCTGATGTTAATCACAGTAAGGCGCGCTTCACATCTGAGGATGGTGCGATCAGGATCGGACTGTCGCTTATAAAGAACGTCGGAGAGGGTGCCGTTAATCAGCTGATCGATGAGCGCACAAGAGGCGGTGAGTTCAAGTCGTTTGAAGACTTCCTCATCAGGGCTTCCAATGCCGATATCAAGAAGAATATGATCGAATCGTTGATATATTCTTCCGCTCTTGACTGCTTCGGTATCAATCGTGCGAGCATGATAGCTACGGTCCAGACGGAGCTCGACAAGCTTAATGCTGCCTCCGGCCTTAAGATGGACGGTCAGTTGAGCCTGTTTGATATGGGCGGAGACGAAGGCGGTATGGAAGGGGCTTCGATCACTGTCAGGATCGCCGAGGTAGAGGAATATGCTCAGGATGTGAAGCTTGCCATGGAGAAGGATGTTGTAGGCATCTATATATCCGGCAATCCTCTTAACGAATTCCGTAATGCGATCACACGCACGGCTACGTACGATATGCTTATGTATAAGGAAGCTGTTGACAGTGACAGAGTATATGAGATAAACGACGATATCCCCGTTGTGATGGCTGCAATGATACAGAGCCGTAAGGTTAGGTATACCAGATCCAAGACCGCGATGCTCCTGCTGACATGTGAGGATCTTTACGGTCAATATGAAGCGGCACTCTTCGGAATGGCGTTTGACAGATATAACTCCGTGATCTCAAATAACCGTCCTTATCTGCTCATGGGTAAGCGAAGGATAAGAGGAGATCAGTCATTCTCGCTGGCAGTAGACCGGGTCTTCGAGATGCCGAGAGACAATGAGTCTCTGGAGGCGATAATGTCCCAGAAGGCTGTACAGTACGCTCAGGCTGCAATAAGACGTAAAACAACATATGACAAGCCAAAGACACCTGCCGTTATGCGAAGAAGTGCTGCTCCGGCTCAGTCTAAGGGAGAAGCGTTCCCGGCTGAGCTTGAACAGGATGTCGATGCACGCTCTGTCAGGATCAGATACTCGGGCAGCACTGACAGCAGGGAGTACAACAGGCTTCTTAATCTTCTTGTCTATTTCCACGGGACACTGCCGGTAAAGATCGAATTTACGGCTGACGGCAGTGTAGTCACTCTGGATGAAGTCTGCTTCATAGATCCGAATATGAGAGTGATCGGACTGTTGAGAAGACAGCTCGGTGACGAGAATGTCATTTTGGAACGTCCGGATATGTGATATTATCACTAAGCATCATTCGCAGAAAGAGGTTTTGATCAGTATATGCCGCTCCTGAGTGTCGATAACATCAGCAAGAGTTACGGTGAACGCTGTCTGTTAGACGGGGTGTCTTTCAGGATCAATGAAGGCGACAAGATCGCATTCATCGGTTGCAACGGTGCGGGTAAATCCACTCTGTTTAAGATCATCAAGGGTGTCGAGCACGCCGACTCGGGTCGTGTTATCCTTCACGGCAATACGATCGTCGGGTTCCTCTCGCAGAATATGGACGAGCAGGACTTGAGCGAGAATACGCTGAAGCCGAGAGTGCTTATAGAAGCCGAGGAACGGAAGATAGAACTCGAGAGTGACATATCTCTTGCCGGTGATGATGAAGAACTGCTCAAAGATCTTATGAAAGAATATGCCGAGGTGACAGCACGGTATGAAGCACTCGGCGGTTATGACTATGACCACAGGATCATGGATGCGCTGTCAGGTCTCGGACTGACCGGAATAGACGGCAGGACCGATCTGTCGACATTGTCGGGTGGCGAGAAGATGAGAGTGTGCCTGGCAAGACTCATTGTCGAGAGGCCGGATATACTGTTGCTCGACGAGCCTACCAACCATCTTGATAT
>OMQY01000174.1 GCA_900313405.1 uncultured Eubacteriales bacterium | reverse complement strand
TTCCGGGTCTCCGGATCTTATCATGTGTCTCTTCCATTCCGTCGACGGAAAGCTGGTATGCTATACACCCGCATTCCTTAAGCCTTGCCAATATATCCGGCGTCAGATGGAAAGGATTGCCCATTATCGCGAACTTGTGCCCCCTGCTCTTCAGCAGTTCGGCAAGCTTCCAGAAATCGGGATTCAGTATAGGATCACCGCCCGTTATGGCAAAGTTGGGACGCATGTCGAGCTTAGACGTAAATGCCTCCACTTTATCGAGGACCTCATTCATCTGATCGAAGTCCATACTTACAAGAGGCTTGTGATTATCCTCAGCGAAAATATAGCAATGGCTGCACCGCTGATCACAGTTATCGGTTATATGCCACTGTATCCCGAATAATCCCTCCGGATTCTCTCTTAATGACCTTTTTTCTTCCATACTTAGATGAGCTGCTCTCAATCCTATTGTACTAATAGTATCAAGATCTCGTTTCTTTTACAGTGATAGTAACAACAGGAAGAGATATCGCTACAGATATGACTGAAGATATAATAAGTGCAGCAGTCGCTGCTATGCAGGATGTTCCTCCTGCAACCTTTCCAAGTTCTTCTTCACTCATTTCCTCTCCGGAAACAGATAGAATATCATCTATATCTGCCCGAGTTACTTCGTACCCGTTCTCAGCGGCCGTCGGGATTATTGTCTCATAGTAATCCTTTGCTCCCGCATCTCTTTTTGTTATCAGTTCATCGCAAATCTTCACTGCGAAGTCCTGATCATTCCTCATCTTGTCAAAAAATTCTTTTGCCGTCTTCATACATTCTCTCCTGACTTGGCTTCCATTAATCCTTATCGATAATGGTAAGCACGAAGTTCCTCCTATTGTTCCAGAATATGTGGAGTGACTGTTAGCGCAACGCTTCCAATAGAAAGAATAGAACTGACCAAAACGAACAATGGTGTTGTACCTCCTGCAACCTTGCCCAGCTCTTCTTCGCTCATCTCAGCTACCTGTGCCTCATATAAGGAATCTAATTCATCCTCTTTCAAGTCATATCCTTCTTCCAATGCGATCGGAATTATGATCTTCTTGTAGTCACCATGCTCGGAATCAGGATTCTCATTCACTTTGGCAACAATCTTGTTCAGAAAATCCTTATCATTCCCAAGCCTCTCAATAAACTCTTTTGTCGTCTTCACCTGACCACCTCCAAATTATCTATTATGCAATTGACAACTCATTCAACGACACAATAACAGATGCGGACACACTGATTACTGTAATGAAGGTAACTACGACGAAGCAACTTGCACCGCCTGCAACCTTGCCCAACTCTTCCTCGCTCATCTCAGCCGTCTGAGCTTCATAGAGTGCATCCAGCTCTTCCTTGGTTATCTCGTATCCGCGTTCTTCGGCAACGGGAATGAAGGTCTCGTAATAGTTGGTCGCACCTTCCTCACGTCTCTTCTGAATAGCATCCGCGACATCTTTTGCGAATGCCTCATCTGTCTTCAATCTCTGGAAAAAATCGTTTGATGATTTCATATTACTTTCCTCCGACTGTCAATCATCTGCTAGAGTATGAATACTATATGTCAAAGCACTAAAACTGGTTGCCACTGAAAATGAGATCAATATCGAGAGACAACTGGTCCCACCTGATACCTTCCCGAGCTCTTCCTCAGACAGCTCTGTCATCTGGCGGGAATAGATATCATCCAGCTCTTCCTTGTTAATCTCATATCCAAACTCAGCTGCAGAAGTAATTATGGCCTCGCGATAATCAGAGACTCCCGCCTCGCGCTCCCTATGAACCACTTGCCCCACAGCATTGGAAAAAGACCCATCGTTTCTAAGCCTTTCAATAAACAATTCGGCACTCTTCACAACTATCGAACTCCTTAATCTATTGTCCAAGCGTCTCTTTGAGCGTATACGCGGTGAGTGTGGCCGTAACCATGGAAGTAATCGTAATAGCCATAGATATTAATGCCCCGATACAACTGGTCCCTCCGGCTACCTTACCGAGTTCTTCCTCAGATACTTCCGATCTCACGGCTTCAATTACTGAATCCAACTCTTCCTTCGTCAGCTCATATCCGTTCTCGGCGGCAACAGGGATGAATGTCTCGTAGTAATTCCGGGCTCCGGCTTCACGCCTTGCCTGAATAGATTCATTCACCTTCTGTGCGAATGCCTCATCACTCTGTAATCTCTCAAAAAATTCTTTTGCCGTCTTCATAATAATGCCCCCCGAAAGCCTATGATATCTTCCTTACATTATACATTCCCGAGGGATAATTGTTCAACAGAATTTGATACTTAAAGCACGTCCCTATTGCTCGTAATAACGTATCATAGCGGCTCCCACACCGACCGTTCCGTAGTAGAATGAAGGATCAAAAGCGCTCCTTACTCCGGACGGTGTTACCGTGAACACACCCTTGCTGTCTTTACGTCCGATCATTGAAGCGAGGATACGTCCCGCGGCCTGCCTGTCACCTGCCTTCAGAAAAGCCATAACAGTCATGGCATTACCCTGGTCTAATATATCCTGACGATAGAGTCTCTTCTCGTCTCTCATACTCTTCAGTGCGAGTTCGGCAACCTCACCGATAACCTCAGCCCCGTCCTCTCCCTGCAGGATCTCTGAGGCATATGAAGCCGCAAGATAGATCCCTGCAGCATGAGGTCCCTTATCAGCCATCCATTTGATCTTCGCTTTACCGTCCGGCCATCCGCCGAGCTTCTCGGAATAGTCATCCTTGATCTTACCGAATACCTCGACCGCAAAGCGCGCATATCCGGGCTCTTTAACAATGTTAAATGCCCCTGCGAGTGCTGCTCCGATACCCGCACTGCCATAGGGCAGATCAGAGCTTGAAGGAAGTTCTTCCTTGAGCAGTCTGTCCGCACATCTGCGGATACATTCGCGGGCGCTGTCAGAATCCGGAGCCCCGGTCAGAGCAAGGACAAGACCTGCCACACCGTCTGCCACACCGGTCTTCTTGTAGTTAAACATCCCGGTATCGAGGATGATCTCCGTTATGTTTTCCGCTGCCTGACGGGCACCTTCGATCCCGATCTTATCCATGTGGACAAATGAGTTAAGAACTCCTCCGAGTCCCGTGTAGAGCCCGATGGGAAATAGAGCATTATTCTCTCTGATCTCGTTCTTCTTTTCGATCAGCTTCGTAATCGAATCGCTTAGCTTAATAAACATCTCATCGGCAAGTTCTCTTGCATCTTTATCGTCACCTTCGAGGATCCCGGACGCTAATATGTCTGCGCAGAATATACCGATATCGGCAAGTTGAGCAGAATCGCCGCATGTAGGCGTCACGTCTGTTATGAGTGCCGTACTCATCCAGAACTTATTGCCGTCAGTCCCGATGACCGCATCATCATAAATGCCGTCAAGAATGGCCTTGACCTCGCCCCGAAGCTTTGTCCCTTCGACCGTGTCCTGACCGATCTCTTCCTGCTCCTTCTGCTTGGGCTCATCCGTAGGAGCATGAGCAAAGGATATCCTGAGAAGATCCTGTTCGAATCTCTCCTCTTCTACAGACAGTCGATCCAGATATCTTACGGCCGAATCCCTGACACTGGTCATGTAGAATCCGCTCTTTACCGTCTGTTCCTTCTCTTCGCCGCACAGATCGACCCCGCCTACCGTTGTACAGTAATAAGGGATATCGCACTTGAGCATACAGTTCCATTCATAGTCAGTCTGGTCGCGGTCGATCTCTTCTCCCGACATCTTATAGGGAGTGCATAGCTTATCATAGACAGTCTGCTTCGTTTCTTCCGTCAGATATTCCGGACGGTAGAGCATCATTCGGATATGAGCGTAGAACCTGGTATTGCGCATCAGGCATCTGACGGTGGCATCCTTATGAGCATCGATTATCTCTACGATCTCATCTCTGTGCTCGAGCATACGACCGTAACCTTCATGGAATCCGTCCTTAAACGCATCCTCATACCCTTCGACCGTATATGCCTTGTCACCATATTCCGGAAGACACATGGCATCCTTGCTCGCACAGTAGAGCGGCGACATCATGGGACCTTTATAGATACGCATGGGAAGCAGGCATGTCCTCATCAGAGAATCTCTGAAATCCATCTGTTCACGCTGGATCGAACCGATATCCTTGCTGTCGGCACGGACAGCCGTACCGAGTATGGTCTCGACATCTACTGCAGCAGGTCTTGTGCCGCAGGATATGATGTTCTCGAGGTGCATATCGTTGCTTCCGAGCCCGTGGAAAAGCGCAGCCAGTATGCCGAAGTTACGGAAGAAAAGCCTGATATCGGTCTCGGAATCCACCTTCTCATGCTTGAGACATGACACAAAAGCATATCCTTCGCCCTCGATCACGCCTGCGGCCACGGTACAGTCGGAGAACCATTTCTCGACTATCTCGTGATAAAGAACGTCTACGCCGCAGTCGTGAGGCTTATAGTAGACCGTTCCGACATCTGTCTTTACGCCCACTACGCATCTTCCGTTTCTGTGTATATCGGCTCCTCCGGTAGACAGATGGAGGATCCGGGTAATAGGCTTCCCGTCAAGGAATGAAGCGGATACCTCATCTTTACGATCAATAAAAGCCTTGAGGAAATCCGTAAAGCAATCAACATAATTCTGATATATGTGATCTCTGTATCCGTCAAGAAGAGGGAATCTGTCGTGAAGATAAGTGCCGATATTACCGCCACAGGACTCGTACAGATCATTCGCCGACTTGCTCACCGATTCAGGATCAAAACGTCCCAACATCAGTCCGACAGGGTCATACCTCTCCAGCCTTGTCCGGATCTCCTTCATCAGACACTGAGCGTATATAAGCTCATATCTCTCATAGAAATTGTCCGTAAGGCATTTCTCGGCTTCTTCCGTAAGGAGTCCTGCCGCCCGAGGAACGTTTTCTCTGATCTGATCCAATGCCTTGCCCGCACTCTCATAAATAAAATCAAGACATTTGCTCTTATTAAGGCTTTCTGCGATCTCGGGCGGTAATAATCTCATGATACTGTCATTCCTCTTCGTCTTCTTCTACTATCTGTCTCTTGGCAAGTTCGGTAAATATACCGTTCTTCGCCATAAGTTCATCAAATGTACCTTCTTCTGCGATCTTACCGTGATCGAGGACCAGGATCCTGTTGCATTCCTTGATGGTCGACAGTCTGTGAGCGATCACGATCCTGGTGCACTTCATCTCGTTCATAGAATCGGTAACGATCTTCTGGGTCAGGTTATCGAGCGCACTTGTCGCTTCGTCGAGCATAAGCACGTTCGGTTTGGGACAGATCGCACGGGCAATAAGGAGTCTCTGTTTCTGTCCGCCGGAGATACCTCCTCCGCCTTCGGAAATGAGAGTATGCATTCCCATCGGCATCTGTCTTATGTCATTCGCCATACCGGCCTTCTCTGCTGCTTCCCATGCATCGTCCATATCCATCCACGGAGCAGTAATGGTGATGTTGGAATAGATATCACCGGTGAAAAGCTTACCGTTCTGAAGAACCGTTCCGATATTCCTTCTCAGTGAATGCTTATCAAGACTCTCGAGGTCGTCATCGTCATAACAGACGGTTCCTTTCTGCGGCTCTTCAAATCCGAGAAGAAGGCGCATGAGAGTTGATTTGCCGCATCCGGACTTACCTACGATAGCGACATAATCACCTGCGTTGATCTTAAGGCTGATACCGTCGAGGATATTCGGTCCGTCGTCAGTATAACGGAATTCGACTCCGTTCAATTCGATCCTTCCGGTTAATGCCCTGACAGTCTTCTTGCCTTCGGTAGTCTCGGGAACTTCCTTAAGGATCGGTTCACCCATCTTAAGGACAGGCTCGATCATGGAGACCGACATGCCCGCTCCTCCGAGGGAATTGATCCCGGCCATCATCATTCCGAAAGCGCTCGAGAACGATGCAAACTGTGATACCGACAGAGAATTGTTATACGCAATGACATATATCCAGAGTAAGCCGAGCATATGGATCGCGGTAACGAGAGGAACACGTACACCTGAAGGGAAAGGAAGTCGATATGCCGGCTTTGTTCTCTCCGAGTATGTCTCCATCCATTTTGCAAAAGCGCGGTCTTCACTGCCGGATGCCTTTATCTTCTGAATGCCTGACAGCAGAGCAAATACCAGACCGCTGTTCTTCTCCTCTCCGTCCATCCTCTTGGATATGAGTTTACGTTCCTGCATGACCGTTACGACAAATACCAGTATCTCTACCAGGTAGATGACGAATACCGGGAATACGAGCTTGTGGGAGATAGTGATCAGCTGGAAGATATATACCGATGATACGAGAACCGTGATGAGCGTACCGAATAATATCTCCGTCAGAAGTACAGGCAGAGTATTAAGAGCCATTACACGGTTTGCAAGTCCGCCCGCGCTCTTATCGCCGAAGAATGATGCCGGAAGTCTGATGACTCTTGAATAAACGGCATTCTCACTTATAGTATCCAGTCTGTTACTGATCCTGGAATTGGCCGACATCTTAACGACACTCATCATCCACGATCCTACGGCCGCTGACACGAGAAGGACTCCGAGGGATACAAGGAGCATCTTTTCGCCGGTGGGCATGGCATGCGTGAAGGCATATTTTGTCGCGAAAGGAGTCAGGAGACCGAATACCGCGATAAATATCGAAGCCATGACGGTCAGCAATACATCGGAGACCTTGATCTGCTTAAGCAGGAACCATATGTAGTCTTTGCCGGTCATGGATACACCGGGAAGAGGTCGGTAGAAACAGAATGCTTCCTTATCGAAAAGGTCCTTGTTCTTCTTCGTGATCCGGATCTTCTCACCGGTCTCGGGATCGAAGTAATAATATCCCCTGAACCTGTTAGGCAGAAGCGCGATCTCTTCGTCAGTATCGGCAAATGTTGCGAGCAACGGTCCGTCACTGTTCTTCCACCATATATCATTTAACTCTACGAGTCTCTTAGTGGCACCTGACGGCTGGAGTATAAAGTCTATCTGCTCACTTAAGTTCTTACTCTCTCTGATAACATCAGGCAACGGGAGCTTCAGCTCACGACAGATTATCGCTATCTGTCGGATCCTGTTCTTTGTGAATCGTGATTCATTGTAGAGGATCTCCGATCTGCCGCTCACCGAATCACCGAGCCTCTTAAGATTATTGGCTACGGCAGTGTTGTCGTTCTCGATCCTTTTCTGTAACTGTTTACCGAATATACTCATATCTTTACTGTGTGGACACCAGATCCTTGTAGATGCCGCCTTCCTTGATCAGTTCCTTATGTGTTCCTCTCTGTACTACTTCGCCCTTGTCTATAACTATGATCTCGTCACAATCCCTTATCGTCGAGAGACGATGAGCGATTATAAGACTGGTTATTCCGCGATCGTGAACGTAGTTGGAGATATCCTGCTCTGTCTGTGCATCAAGAGCAGAGGTCGCCTCATCCATGATGATGATGGAAGGGTCTCCCGCCAGGACTCGGGCGATCTCTATCCTCTGTCTCTGACCGCCGGACAGGTCGTGTCCGTTCTCTTCGAGCATGTGATAATAACCGCCCTTCCTCGACATAATGTCCTCGTGGATATCGACGTCTCTGGCCGCGAGTATCATATCGAAGTCCTGTATCGTCTCATCCCACAGTCTGATGTTATTGGCGATGGTGTCACGGAAAAGAACTATCTCCTGATCGACCATGGCAAGAGAGCCGTTAAAGATGGGCTTGGGTATCTCAGAGATGGGCTTGCCGTCAAAGAGGATCTCTCCGCTCCACGGCTTATAAAGACCCGTAAGGAGTTTGGCGATGGTAGACTTGCCGCATCCGGAACTTCCGACGAATGCGATCCTCTTACGGGGTGTTACCGTAAGATTGAAGTTCTTGATAACGGGTTCCCCGAGTCTTGAATAACCGAAAGTGACATTTCTCATCTCTATCGTTCCGGACAGCTTCTGAGCATCCTTCAGCACCTCGGGATCATAATCCTCCTTGGCATTCTGATCTTCGGGATATTCCATTACGTCGTGGATACGCTCTATCTGAGAACTCATTTCCTGAATACTCTGACCTGCATTGATAAGATCGTTGACAGGATTCATGAACGAGGTCATGCATGCCTGGAAAGCCAGGAACATACCTGCGGTAAAATGTCCCTCCATGATGCTCCAGAATGCCATCATCATGATGATTATCGTCGACAGCTGATTCATGAGCGACGGCAACGTTCCGAGGAAGCGGTTGACTCCGTCAAATCTTACTTTGGCCTTGACCATGGATGCGTGGAAGCCTGACCACCTCTCCATAAAGCCGTTCTCGGCACCCGAAGCCTTGATCGTCTCGACCATATCGATTCCCGATACGGTTGCAGCTGCGAGCTTGCCCTGATCTCGGATCTGTGTCTTGGAGATCAGTGTACGCTTACTCGATATGAGCTTAGCCAGGCTCAGATTAAGGGCGACCGTGATAAGTCCCACTATGGTGAGCTTGACGCTGTATTCGATCATTACGACCAGATAGAATACCAGCAGTACCAGGTTCATAAAGACCGGTGCCAGGCGTCCGATCATCGTGGCGGCTATCTGGTCATTCGACGTGGCACGCTGCGCCAGGTCTCCTGCGAAACGCTGAGAGAAAAACTCCATCGGCATCCTGAAAACGTGATTCATAAAGTTGGCACTCGCCGTGACCGCCAGTTTGCCGGTCGCTTTCTTTACAAAGTACAGATTGATTATCGATGCGATGAGCTGGAAGACGATCACTGATGCAAAGAATATGATAAATCCCTTATACCAGTTAGGCCTGTTGCCCGGAAGTATGTAGTCCGTGAAGACTCGCGAGACAATGGGTATCATCGTACCGGCAAACATCGCCACTGCACCTGCCAGCATTACCAGGATCATAGTCTTGACATTACCCTTAAGACCCTTACGCAGGAAGTCGAATGAACTGGCCTTTTTACCGTCCTTGACAAACCCCTCGCCTGTTGTGAACGTAAGACATATGCCGGAATAGCATCTGGTGAACTCCTCTATCGTGAGCCTCGTGCGTCCCTCTGCCGGATCGTTGATATATGCGTACTTTCCGCGGAAACCGTTAAGTACTACAAAGTGGTTGTAATTCCAGAAGATGATCGCCGGGAAAGTTGCCTTCTCACGGAGACTCTTTACACTGTATCGATATGCCTTGTATTCCAGTCCGTATTTCTTTGCCGCCTTGGCTATATTCAGGGCATTACTTCCGTCACGGGAAACACCGCACTCGGAACGGACATCCTCGAGCGGGACCCATTTGCCGTAATATGCCAGTATCATCGCCAGAGATGCAGCACCGCACTCCAGCGCTTCCATCTGGAGGATAACAGGCACTTTAACAGGTTTCTTGCTTGTTGCCATATCGTCCTCCGCTTACTTCAACAGGAATGAGATCGGCTTTACTTCATCCGTGATGATGGTAAGGCTGACTACCTGATCGGCATATTCACTCACGTCACCTTCTACGTCGATCATGACTACGAAGGAATATGTTCCCTCTTCGATAAGGTAACTTGCCATCCAGTCGCTCGTAAGTCCCTGACCCTGTTCTTCGAGCATTGTCTTGATCTCATCGGAAGACAGCGGTGTAGCCATCATATAAATGACCTCACCGTCAAAGGTCGATCCGTCGCCTGTTCTCACGGTAACTTCCGTTCCCTCGGGAAGCATAACGGCCTTCTCGTCTACCGGCATAAAGGACAGGCAGAGATTATACTGCTGTCCGTCCGACAGTATTACGCCGTACTGATTCTTCGTAACCGGGATCCTTCCTACAAAACCCCATATAATGAGTGCAACTACGACAAGGATCAATGAGGCGATGAGGATATACCCTCCGGGACCGCCTATCCTTATATATTCATTCAGTTTCTCCGGGTTACGGGACTTGTCCTCGCCACCCTTCTTCTTATTGTCTTTGTCCTTCATAAGCTCACCGTTCCGCGTCTGATAAGTCAATATCCGTTGATAATGACACCCTTATATTATAAATCTACAATTGGCGAAATTAAAGGTATCTTTGCCCCGATGATACGCTCCGTTAATGACTTGAGGTCGGTTAAGCGATATAATGGCAGTACTACAGTAGGACTTCCTCAATGAGGACCGAATACAGTAATAATCCGGCAATGGATCCCTCGGGATTCGTAGTCCCGGCAGCTTATCTGCCTCATGTGATATAGGAGCTTCACTATGAAGATGAGATATAAGTACATGCGTATACAGGGACAGGAACTGGCGGCAAATACGATGTATGCCAAGGGGATATTCAGTATGTGCTGGCAACTCATCCAGAATGACGTGATGGAAGAAGAAGATGCCGAACTCTATAGGGAGATCGACTCCTGGTTCGCCGACGAACTGCCGTGGCCGCCGCAGTGCAAGAACCGCGAGAAGGTCGTCTGCTTCTTCAAGACCGAGAATACCGAAGAGATGATGAAGATGATCCGTCCCGCGCTGTGGCTGCTGGAGAAGTATAATCACCCCTATTTTCTCGTTTACACCAATACTCCCGGAGAGATCGTCTACGAAGACAAATATCAGGTCGTCGTCAAGGTATCGGGTTCTCTTCAGATAGAAGACGTCCAGCCGAGCTGGACGCCTGATGATAAGTAATTCCCTTTACTCTGAGACCAGTTGCTGAGCCTCGAGCATAGCTTCATATGCTCTCCATCTCGGATGGTTGTGATCCGTGATCCCGTTATCATTGATGACGCGCAGGATATCAGCTGCTATATCGCCTGCCATGCTCGCCCATATCGCCTCATCGACAGACTCGCTGTCCAGACCCATCTCAATGATCTGAGGAACAAAGCCGAGCGTCGCGGTCGTATACAGATTGCCGTTATATGTGTTGAGCGTCTCGTCACCCTCAAGGATATTGCTGTGGATCTTGTTCGTCAGGATAACGATGACCATATCATTCGCCGGATCTATCACGGTAAGTGTGCCCGTGAAGCCCTGATGACCGAAGGCTTCTGATGAAGATACCGACCCGAAGTAATAGTCGCGCGTGTGGTCGCCTTCTCTCCACCAGCCGAGACCGTATCCCGGATCATCCTCATTCTGTATCGCCGTGAACAGATCGATCACATTCTGAGCGAAAAACCTGTGATTACCATATCCGCCCGTAAGCATCACCGAGGCAAGGATCGCCAGATCCGAAGCATTGGCAAAGAGTCCCGCGTGTCCTGATACACCCGCCATGCAGTAATAGGCATTGGGATCATGGACCTCGCCCTGTATCGTATTCATTCGAATCCCCGTATAGCTCACGTTGCCGTCACGACTATTGCCCATAAGCTCCGTGGCGGCACAGTCATCGGCAGTAAATCCGTTATCAAGCGGATTATATGTGATGTGAGTAAGTCCCATCGGTTCCCAGAAAGTCTCGTTCAGGAACTCATCGAGACGCTGCCCTGTAATCTCTTCGATACAGTAACAAAGGATCATGTAATCGAGGTCACTGTACATTGTATTCGTTCCGGGCTCGTACATAAGAGGTGTCTTGAATATCTGCTCAAGCGTCGCTTCTCTGGCACTGTCATCTGAACCTGTTCCGACGTAGAGGATATTGCCGTTATCGGAATCAAAGTACTGGGATGCATTATCGTACCTGTCGTTAAAGTACTGGGGACCGGCAGGGAAGCCGCCCTGATGGCGGAGAAGATCACGGATGGTCAACTCTGATTTCCAGAGCTTATTGGTATCGAGAGGGATCGGATCGTAGCCTTCATACGCGATATCAACCGTATCCTCGGCAAAGCCCTCTCCGAGGATATCCACTATCTTCATATCGGGATCTGCTTCACCGATCGTCATAAGGTACTGCAGTGCATAATTGACACTGTACATCTTCGATACGGAAGCCAGGTCATAGAGTGTATCATCCGTGACGGCAGGTGCTTCGACCGGATCGCCGTTCTCATCGTATGTCCTGACGTTGCCCCACGCATTCTGATATACGAGACGTCCGTGCCTTACTATCGCGATCTGGGCGCTCGGGAATCCGTTCCCGATATCACATGAGATGATACTGTCGATCAGTTCTATCGCACCCTCCGATATTCCCGCATCAGCAAGGTCGCCTGATATGACGGTAGGATAAGGAATGCGGACACGGACTTCGCCCTCAGACAGATCACTTAACTGAAGTGAATTTCTTCCGTCTCTGGCGATATCAGAGATATCAAGGGTGTATGTCTTACCGGGGGTTATGTCCGATGTATCGACCTTCATATCGTTTATGTAAAGCGAGAAGCTGCCGGCGTCAGACGACGGAGTAATTAACACTTCTCCCTGCCCGCTGTATCCGTAGAAACCCATTCTGTTGTTGGCACCGTACATCGATCTGTCCTGCCAGTCAGGGAAAGAGACATCATACTGCCACTCGAGAGATTCAGACGGTTCGGCGGTCTCTTCGATCGCAACGGCACTCTGCTGCGTCTGCTCGGCTTCAACATCACCGGCCGAACAGGATGTCAGCAGCAAAGGTGATACCAATATACACATGCTCAGTAAAAGACTAGACACTCTTCTCATGACAGATCTCCTTTGCGTATGGAGTGTAACTGATCGTTACTGTTGTTATTTTAGCATATCAGCAGTCTGTGTTATTATGTCTGAGACTATATGACAGGAGTTCCCTTTTATGATCACGTCGACCCTTACCAAAATAGATGATATCCTCTACTATCCGATCCTGCTGATCGTTCTGATATTCGCTGCGGTGTTCTTTACGAGCAGGACAAGGTTCGTACAGGTGCGCCACTTCAGGGAATCTGTAAGAGCAGTTTTCGATAAGTCAGATGAAGGGTCAGGACTGTCATCATTTCAGGCGCTTATGGTCTCTACCGCATCCCGTGTCGGAACGGGTAATATCATCGGGGTGTCGACTGCGATCTGTCTCGGCGGAGCCGGATCCGTGTTCTGGATGCAGCTGATAGCGTTCCTCGGAGCCTCTTCCGCTTTTATGGAAAGTACGCTGGCACAGATCTACAAGCGTAAGAACAAGAAGACCGGCGAGTGCTTCGGAGGACCTGCATACTACATCGAATATGCTCTCCACAATAAGATCGTCGCCGGAGCTTTTGTCACCTTCCTTATCGCGACTTATGCCGTAGGTTTTAACCTTCTGTGTTCATATAATCTTCAGTCGTCTTTTGAAGTATATGATTTTTACGACAAGTCCGTCACTCCGTTCATAGTCGGTGCCGTTATGGCGGTCCTTGTTGCAATATGTCTGTTGGGAGGCGGAAAGAGAGTCGTTAAGACCACTGAATTCCTTGTCCCTGTCATGGGTGTTCTCTATGTCGGAGCGGCGCTGATCGTACTCTTCGCTCACATAACCAACATCCCTGATGTCATCAGGATGATCTTCGAAGACGCATTTGACTTCGATGCGATATTCGGCGGCATAGCCGGTTCCTGCATGATCTACGGTATCAAGCGCGGCCTGTATTCCAATGAGGCCGGTGTAGGATCTGCTCCGAATGCATCCGCTTCCGCCAATGTATCTCACCCTGTCAAACAGGGACTCGTGCAGATGCTGTCGGTATATATCGATACACTGATCCTCTGCACCGCCACAGCCATCATGTGTCTGTCCTCAGGTATCGTTCCCGGGGAAGATATAAGCGGTGCTCCCTATGTTCAGAATGCACTTTCGACCGTATTCGGAGACTTCGGACCGATATTCATCACGATATCGCTGGCACTGTTCGCATTCACTACCCTGCTCGGTAATCTGTTCTACGTGGATAACGGTCTTGCCTATCTGAACGGAAAGAGGATGCCTTCCCAAAAGTATATGAGGATATATCATCTGGCTGCCGCCGTTATCGTATTCACAGGTGCCATTATCCCGATGGATGCAGCATGGGCACTGGCTGATATCACCATGGGCGGGATGACACTGATCAATATTCCCGTATGCTTTATACTGAGCGGAACGGTCGTGCTCGCACTTAAGGATTACGAGAGACAGAAGAAGGCGGGAAAGGACCCCGTCTTCAAAGCATCCGATATAGGACTCGATCTCAAGGATTCGGATTACTGGCAGTAAGGATAACGGCTCATAATATCCTTCATCCTCATTCTGAATCCGTCTGCAGACGGCGTAACTGTCTCGAAGGATATCGCAGTATTCTCGACATAATATCGATATATATCAATGAGTGCTTCTGCATCTCCTAATGATGCATTTCTTATTGCGATCATTAAGTGTCACCCTCTCTTTGGCATAGCGGGCTTGCCGTAACAGTTGAAACTGACTCTCTCTGACAATGGTCTTTTGCTCGGAGCATGGAAATCCTCTGCGGCCTTCCCGACAGGAAGGATACAGACAACATCATACTCTTCGGGGATATTCAGGATAGCACCTATCTTGTCGCAGATCCTGTCCTCATCCGTGATGTGACCTTCATACCAGCAGCTCTGATATCCGAGTTCCACGATCGCCAGGAGCATATTCTCTATGGCAGCGGAATAGTCCTGAATGGCGAAACATCTGTCACGATATGCGTTGATCCTGCGCGACAATACAACGATCATCGCGGGTGCTGTCCCGGCAACCGGAGGATCGAGCACCTCCTTTATCTCGGACAGCACATTCGGATCATTAACGATAACAAGATCCGTCGTCTGCTTGTTGCAACCGGAAGGCGCATCGATACCTGCCTTAGCTATCGTCAAGAGATCTTCCTCAGGCACGCTTTCCTGTAAGAACTCGCCTCGATAGCTGTGCCGTGTCGAGATCGTTCCCACTGCACTCTTAAGCGACATAATGTAGATCTGACACGGATTCGCTTCATCCCAGTATTCAGGGAAGACCTCAAGTTCTTTGAATCCGAGACTCCTGTAGAACTTGTTGGTAATATCATAATCTTCATACATGCCCGATCTTACTGTCTTGACCTGAATGAACTCATAACCGTTCCGGGCGGCATGATCTTTTGCCGCAGCGAAAAGCCTTCTTCCGATCCCGTTCCTGTGGCACTCCTTACGAACACCCATCACGGCAAGTTCCATTGTAGACTTGCCGGTCTCCTTGAGGCATAAGAAACCTTCAAAGACATCCCCGTCGACTGAAGCCCAGAAAGGCTGCCCTGCAGACTCTTCTATATACTGCTCCCTGCTCTCTTTGACCTCGAACCATTCCGGCAGAGCCTCCAGGATCAGTCTTGATATCTTCCTGCGCTCGTCTGCATCCTCTATGAATCTGATCATATCCGTTATTACTCCTTATCATGTCTCGCCGTCGAAGACATCAACACTAAGGACCTTCTTATCTTTAAGCATGTTGAAAAGCTCTGAATTAAGTATGTATTCCCTCAGATCTCCGTCATTCTCGTCATAGAGCTTGTGATCGTACGGGAATACCTCGTCGCCTGTATCAGGCCTGACCTCCATACTGAGCTGGTAGAATTCTCCGTCTTCACGCTGCAATGAATACTGAAGCGTAAAACGGCATCCCGGCTGAAGATATATGGCCGGCAAAGTCCCTCCGACATACTCTATCTCGCCGCCGGCATTGCCAACCGTATCGAAAAAGGCATTTACAAGTTCTTCCATCGTCCTGCAAGGATCAACTGCCTGTTGCAATCTGTTTACCATGATCAGTCTCCCTTCCCTTATCAGATCTGACTTATCAGAACTCTCCTCCAAGATCCTCAAGCGTATCGATCACTACAACGCAATCAGGTGATACGTGTCTCATTACAAAATACATCTGCTCGATCGGTATCGCCACACAGCCTCCGGTCCTGGGCTTCCTGTCTCCCATGCAGTGCAGGAATATGGCAGAACCCAGACCCGGCGTACCTTCATCATTATAACTGATGTTAAGGCAGTACTGGTACTCATACGTATAGTCAACGATATGCTCACTGTTATCCACATCAAGATCGGGGTAATCCCTTATATCCACGAGCTCGTTATACATATAAGAATTGTCGCCTGACCAATAAGTGTTCTCGTCAGCCTGAACGTATTCGATCGCACATCCCGGATCAGGTGCAATGCCGAAGGCACGGTTAAAGGAATACGTTCCCTGAGGTGTCTTCCCGTCGCCTTCCTGCTCCTTGCCCAGACCGTTATATCCTATAAACCCGGGTGTTGACATGATCATATGCCAATTGCCGTTCTCATCCTTCTGATGCATAGATATCCAGGCGGTTACATCAGAGCTGACATTAGCTACTACAAACAGTTGATCTGCATCCTGCGCCTGAGGAAGCGATGTTACCCACTCGGGTGAATCAGGAGCATCAAGGCCTAACCTCTCTCGTGGTGTGACATATTCTTCCACTGTCTCCGCCTCAGAAGACTGCTCTTCAGAAGCAGCATCTCCCGATGAACATGATGTCACCGGTCCCATTAACATTACGCCCGCAATAATAAGGCTTGCAACTCTCTTAAAATTCTTCATAACAGATCAGCCCTCCCGCTTTCAGCCACCTTAAGATAAGCGGCCTTGATATCCTTTTTATCAATTCCGATTATATTATACAAAAACGCATCAGATATTTACACTGACCATAGGTGACAAGTATGGCAGAAGTAAAGAGAACTCCGTTAGATATTCTTCGGATCTTCCTGATGGCATCTACCGCCACGCCGGCTTCCGTGTGTTAAACACGATCAGTGCGATTGCAGCGGTTCCTAATACTGCGGTTGTGATGATGCTTGCTTCGATGCCGTACTTTCCGCCATTTAATATATTGTCTCCGACAGAACTCATATCAAATACGGCAGCACTGATCTCATCATTACCGCTCAGATTGAGTCCCAGGAAGCTGTACAGGATATAGTTCCATATCGAATGCAGACCGCAGGCCGCCCA
>OMQY01000118.1 GCA_900313405.1 uncultured Eubacteriales bacterium | reverse complement strand
TTACATTTATTATTTAAATGTTTTGGTGTATCATTAATGCGTTGTCGCGCGTATGCGCATTTTATATGTTACTTTTACGGTTTACCTGATTCGGAGGTATATTCATGAAGGGAATCATTCTTGCCGGAGGATCCGGTACCAGGCTCTATCCGCTCACAAAGGTTACATCCAAGCAGTTGTTGCCGATCTACGATAAGCCGATGATCTATTACCCGTTGTCAACGCTTATGCTGGCAGGCATCAGGGATATATTGATAATATCCACGCCTTCGGACATTCACAGATTCCAGACGCTTCTGGGTGACGGTTCCGCACTCGGAGTCAACTTTCAATATGCGGTCCAGCCGTCTCCTGACGGACTCGCCCAATCGTTCCTTATCGGAGAGGACTTCATCGGAGATGATTCATGCGCTCTTGTACTCGGAGATAATATCTTCTACGGCGGTTATTTCAGCACTAACCTGTCTGAGGCGGTCATGAATGCGAAGAAGGGTCAGGCAACTGTTTTCGCTTATTATGTAAAAGATCCTACACAGTTCGGTATAGTCGAATTCGACTCGAACGGCAATGCGATATCGCTTGAAGAGAAGCCTAAGGCGCCTAAGTCCAATTACTGTGTTACGGGTCTTTACTTTTATGACAACCGCGTCGTGGAGATGGCCAAGAAGGTCAAGCCCTCGGCAAGAGGCGAGCTCGAGATCACGGATCTTAATAAGATGTATCTCGAAGAGAATAACCTTAAGGTTCAGATCCTGGGCAGAGGTTTTGCATGGCTCGATACCGGAACGATGGACGGCCTTATGGAGGCCTCGACCTTCGTTCAGACGGTCCAGAACAGACAGGGTGTCATAATCTCCGCACCTGAGGAGATCGCATATCATTCTCACTGGATCACAAAGGATCAGCTGATCGAGGCTGCCAACATGTATGGAAAGTCACCTTACGGCGAGCACCTTATGAGGGTTGCCGACGATAAGCTGGTATATATGGACAAGAGATCATAAGAAGAGGTGTTAAAAATGAACGTTATCGTTACAGGCGGAGCAGGATTTATAGGATCCAATTTTGTTTTTCATATGCTCGAGAAGTATCCCGACTATAGGATCATCTGTCTGGATAAGCTTACTTATGCAGGTAACCTGTCCACACTGGAATCAGTTATGGATAATCCCAACTTCAAGTTCTACAAGGTCGATATCTGCGATGCTCCGGCCATAGATAAGATCTTCGAAGATGAGAAGCCCGACGTAGTTGTAAACTTCGCTGCAGAGTCTCATGTCGACCGTTCGATCGAGAATCCGCAGGTATTCCTTGAAACCAACATCATCGGTACGTCCGTTCTTATGGATGCATGCCGTAAATACGGAAACATCAGATATCATCAGGTATCGACAGATGAAGTTTACGGAGACCTTCCGCTTGACAGGCCTGACCTGTTCTTTACGGAGACCACTCCCCTTCATACGAGCTCGCCTTACAGCTCTTCCAAGGCATCTGCCGATCTTCTGGTACTTGCATACTACAGGACTTACGGTCTTCCCGTAACCATCAGCCGCTGCTCGAATAACTACGGACCTTACCACTTCCCCGAGAAGCTGATCCCCCTGATGATCGCCAATGCGCTTAACGATAAGCCTCTCCCGGTCTACGGCGAAGGACTGAATGTACGTGACTGGCTCTATGTTAAGGATCACTGCAAAGCTATCGACCTTATCATCCACAAGGGAACCATCGGTGAGGTCTATAATGTCGGCGGACATAACGAGAAGCGTAATATCGATATCGTTAAGCTGATCTGCAAGGAACTCGGCAAGCCTGAGAGCCTTATCACATATGTTACGGATCGTAAGGGACACGATATGCGTTATGCGATCGATCCGACAAAGATCCATAATGAGCTCGGATGGCTGCCTGAGACTAAGTTCGAAGACGGCATCAAGCTCACGATCGACTGGTATCTCAACAACAGAAAGTGGTGGGAGGATATCATCTCCGGTGAGTATCAGAATTACTACCACAAGATGTACGACAAGAGATGAATAAGTCGACCCTCAAAAAGATAAACGGTAACGTCTATCTGCTATACACGCTGTTATTCTTTCTGATAGGCGGTGTGGCTTACTTTTGGGTGTTCGCATCCGGCAAGTCGATGCTCAAGAATGTAGATGCATTCTATCAGTGGTACCCGTTTATCGTTTATCTCAGGAGGAGCGTAAAGGAACTCTTCCTTCACGGGAACTTCAACTTCTGGGCATGGGATATCGGTGTCGGAAACGATACCATCGTCAATATGGGTAACGTCTTCTTCGACCCCTTCAACTATGTTGCGGCAGCATTCCCCATCAACAGGATCGACCTGGGATATACTGTTGCCGAATTCCTCAGGCTCTATGTTGCAGGTCTTCTTATGCTCCGTTTCCTGCGCTACCGGGGAAGTTCAAGAGCACTCTCGCTCATCGGTGCGGTAAGTTATGTCTTCTGCTCATGGGGACTTCGTGCTACTGCACAGGCATCTTTCCTGACACAGATGGTCATTTTCCCGCTTATCATCCTCGGCATCGAGAAGTTCGAGAAGGAAAAGAAGTCTCTTCTCTTCACCTTATCGATCGCCTTCTCGCTGATAACAAGCCTTTATTTCTCATATATGAACTGCATACTCGTAGTGATCTATCTTATCGTCAGATATAGGGTCGACAGCGGCTTTGCCAAAGACAAGTGGAAAGACTTCTTAAGCTATGTCGGCAAATACGCCCTTCGTGTATTGATTTCCGTTCTCATCGCGGGTGCGGCACTTATGCCTTCACTGTTGGGACTTATGCAGGCATCTAAGGGTGAGAAGCCTGAATATCTTATACTTCCCGAATTGAAGACTGCCTTGTCTTATCTTCCGGGATATATCTCCAATTACGAGATATTCGGTAATTATTCCGCGGTAAGCCTCGGAGCGTTCTTTTTCGCTATGATACCTGCCATGTTCATATGTATCAGGAATAAGAAATGCAGCGTGCCGATCATTATGTTCTTCATCTGTGCGGTATTCCTTTTCTTCCCGATCTTCAACAACATCTTTAACGGATTCAACTATGCGGTCGCCCGCTGGTGCTACGGTATGATGTTCTTCTACACATGGGCCGGCATCAGTTCCTATGAGAACATAGATAAGAAGGATCCGAAGACGATCAGGAAATACATTACGGGAGCTCTGATACTTTACGGTATCGTTCTCATCAATATGATCTTCACGGGTGTCATCGCCACAATAATGCAGAGAGGTGCTTTCTACGTCGCGATGATAAACCTTGTATTCGCGGTCATATTCGGCATACTGCTGTTCATGCCTTCTGACGTTTATAAGAGACGTACGGGCAAGGCAGTGGCACTCGCGCTCGTTGCGGCGGATCTCGCGCTCTGCACATTCGTTTATTATGCTCCGAATATCACAAGTCAGCTGACTTTCCATCATGATAATGATGTTGCCTTCGCACAGTATCAGAAGTCGCTTATGTGTGACTTTGATCCTGCGATCGATAATGATTTCTACAGAGTCGATTATAAGGAAGGCGTATCGGGGAACCCGGATCTTGAGCACGCTGAGATCTTCACCACCTTCAGTAACGAGAGCATGTATACGGGTATACCTGCCGTTTTCTCTTATTCATCGATGATGGATCCCTTGATCTTTGACTTCGACGAGGCTCTCGGCGTCAACAATATCTATAGAACGATGAATAACCGTAATGACGGCCGAAGCCGCCTTAACCTGCTCTTCGGCACACAATTCTTTGTAGCAGGTGAACAGCGCTGCATTGATAATGCTGCATATGGATTTACGACAGTTGCAGTTAATGACGACACCACGGTAATGCAGAACATCTATGATGTAGGACTTGGTTATGTCTACCCTGATGTGATCACGGAATCCGAGGTAAGCGAGCTTAATTCGCTCGAGCTCGAACAGACAATGATGCAGGCTGCCATCGTGCCTGACTGCTACGACGGTAATGCCAATAAGGTCACGGCAGATGATATAGTGATCGACACAACGGATGTGCCCTTCGAGATCACCGAGATGAACGGTCTCGAACTTAACGGCAACACACTTACAGTTAATGAGAAGAACGCATCGATAGTACTGTCGATCGATCCTGTCTCCGATTCTGAACTCTACATCGCCTTTACAGATGTGTGCCGCAATGCAAGGACTCTCTCGGAAATAAAGGCTGAGTCTCTTCCCGAAGATGCATCTTCTTACGACAGGATGATGTTCGATCTCAAGAATATAGGTTATGAAGACGATAACTCCTTCAGGATCGATGTCCGTTCAGGCGGAACGCATGTCGCATTTGTCAATAAGACAGGTGCAAGCTCTCAGGCGATCTATGCTGATGAATATCTCGGACACCTCGGATACTACGAGGAAGGTCCCACTAAGATCACTATCAACTTCGATAAGATCGGCACATATGACCTCGGTGCTATCAATGTCTATGCTGTCTCACAGGAGAACTTTGACAGTCAGGCATCAGCTCTCGTTGCTGATCGTTTTGTCACGGAATCGCTCTCAGACGACAAGGTCAAAGGCTACGTTGACAGCGAAGGCGGTCTACTCTATCTGAGCATCATCAACAACGGCGGTTGGACAGCCTATGTCGACGGCAAGAAGGTCGATATCATTGATAACGTCAACATTGCATTTATCGGCATTGAAGTCGAATCCGGTTTCCACACGATAGAGTTAAGATATGAGTGCCCCGGCTTCAAGCTCGGTGTCGTTATGACGGCAGTCGGAATTATTGCCTTCGCAGGACTCGCTGTATACGAGTATAAAAAGAGATCTGCTTCCAAAGTCAAATGAGACCGCCAATAAGCCTGAAAGGGATAATCGGCTTTCAGGTGTGTATCATCAGCACTGCCTCGCTCTCCGTCTAGAACGCAAATTTTGCCTGTTTTTTGTGTGTACGGCATGATACAATCAGCATAAGACACAAAATCTCATCAATTTTTATGTAGTGAGGCTCATATGTCATATCTTACACTTAAAAAATACGGGTATATTCATCACGGAGACTCACATAACGAGTATCTGAGGCGCTTTAACTCATATGATGCCAAAAAGATAGGGATCGGAGTCGCTTCTTATCCTGCCTTTTTTGTAGAGACAAAGGAGATCCGTCATAAAGTCCTTCAGATCTACAAGCTCGACAAAGAGGTTATAAAGCTGTGCTCCAAATTACCATCCGGAGCTGTCGCGGACTACATGATGAAGTGCCTTTTCGATGAGATAGAGATAACGAACAGTATTGAAGGCATACAAAGCACCAGAAAAGAATTGCAGGCTGCTTATGATAACAAAGGAACCAGGTTCAAGGGTATCGTCGACAAATATCTTATGCTGATGACTTCTGATACGCTCTCACTGGATTCTTGTCAGGATCTGCGTGATCTCTATGACGAACTTGTACTGCCCGAGGTCTTGGAGGAGTCTGACAAAGATATGCCGGACGGGATCTTATTCAGAAAGAACAAAGTCTTTGTAGATGGGAATAAGATGGAGCATGTGCATGAGGGATTATATCCTGAAGAGCAGATCATCAAGACCATGAGTGAAGCGATAGCCTATCTTAACAGCGATGAGGAACTCCTTTACAGAGTATCGGTATTCCACTACCTGCTGGGGTACATACATCCTTTCTACGACGGGAATGGCCGGCTGAACCGCTTTATAAGCAGTTATATGCTTATAAGTGAGCTTAACCCGATAATCGGTTATCGGTTATCTTATACGGTAAAAGCAACACAGGCAGCTTACTACAAAGCATTTGTTGAATGTAATGACAAGGCGAACTTCGGTGAACTGACAGTTTTTATCGATATGTTCCTGACTATACTTCTCGAGAGCATGGAAAACCTGGTAACCGCCCTTAACAAGCGTAAGGCTTTATGGGACAAGTATGACTCTATGACAGATCGACTCCCGTACAGTCAAATGAAGAAGTATCCGGATCTCTATCGGGAGCTGATCTTAACTGAACTCTTCGCTTCTACGGGAATGACGATCAAGGATCTTAAGGACAATGTCGGAGTAAGCGAACCGACATTAAGAAAGATGCTCGGAAATATAGCTGACAGCGGATTGTTGCACATTGACGCATCAGGACACAGTTATATCTATGGTATCGATCTTAGACGTCTGGACGATCTGATCACTCAAAAGGATTGACCGTTACTCCCTGATCAGTTCCTCTATCTTATCAACGATCTTCTTGGCAGCATCGCCGGTCTCATAGCATCCCTTATCCTCAAGGAACGCCTTGACCTTCCTGTCGTATTCATCGGTATCAAAAGCACCGACGGCAGACACAAGTTCGCTGTTATCCTTTGCAAGCGGGAAAGGCGTGCTCTCCAAGGGATAATAGAAGCCTCTTGCCTGGTCGTAGTTGGCGATATCAGGCACATAGAGGAATACGGGCCTTCCCGTGAGGATATAGTCATATACCCAGCTCGAGTAATCCGACATACCGGCATCGACAGCAGGGAGCAACTCCTGCATATCGCCGTATTCAGATGCATCGAGCAGCCACTTCTTGCCCTTCGGGACCTTCCTGAGCTTACGTTCCTTGTGGTGCCATCTTACAAGGATGACCCAGTTGCCGCCGAACTTATCATCGAGCGCCTTCTTGAGCTTCTCATAATCGACATCCTCGTATCCTGCCATCCCGACTTCTCTGAACGTGGGCGCATAGAGGAAGACCTTTGTGCCTTCCTTAAGGTCATAGTATTCGTAAAGCTTCTGTCTGAGCCTATCCTGTTCTTCCTTATCGAAAAATACATCATTACGCGCATGTCCGAACTTAAGGAACGGTGTATCCTGCCAGAATGTCTCTCTGAAGACATTCTCTTCAAAGGTCGAATTGGTTATGCAGTAATCCGTCTCCTTGTTACATCTTGCGGCACGCTTGAGCCATACGTCATCGCCCGAGAGCTTCTTGATGCCCATGCTGCCGTGCCAGGTATTCATATAGATCTGGCCCTTCTTCTTCGGGATACCGTAGATCATGAATTCCAATGCATTATCGATCCAGATCCTCGAGGATGCCATATCACGGAACATCTCATCCGTAGCTCTTCTGGCGAGCCACAGTTCCTCGGGATACATGTCTCTCTTAAGTCTGCCTACATGAGGAACACCCCATACGAGTTCTACGTCAAGACCTCTTCTTATGATCTCATCGGCGATATAGCGGGGGTTACAGATATACGTGCTGTCATATGTCATAAAGAAGATCTTGTTCTTCTTGACCTTAACATGCTTATATCTGTGCTTACGTGCACGGCGTGCGATGGAATCATCCCATTTATCGATGAAAGCCTTGAACTTCTCATGCTTATACTTCGGTCTGTTCGTGCGGAAAGCATGCTCCATGAGCGTGCCCTCGACACGCATCCTGCCGATCTCGGAAGGAATGCTGGCGAACAGTGACTTCTCAGGCTTCTGATAGTGCTTCATCGTGTATCTGTACATGATCGGATAGATCCTGGAACAGTTGTTGTTATCGCTGAACTTGAAGAAATCGTCAACTCTTCTTACGTACTCTTCCTTCATCTTACAGTCATTCTTCATATAGTCGATAAGCTGATCTATCAGTTCGTCATTGTCATGACAGATCTCACCGAATGCCATCGTATCGTAGTGATATGTACCCTCCTCGTAATGAGTGGGCATATCCTTGTGATGCAGATAAAGAACAGGTTTTCTCATATATGCGAAGTCGAACTGGATACCGGAATAATCGGTGACCATAAGTGCCGATTCGCAGAAAGCATCCTCATAACTGAAGTCACCTACAGAGGGCACGATAGTCACGTGCTCGTTCTTATCGAAGTCCTGAAGCTGCGGACTTACAATAGGATGCAGTACATAAAGGAGTTTATATCCGTATTTCTCAGCCGCGTCGATCAGTCGCTTATCATTGATAAGTCCGTTATAGATCTTGAAGTAATCCGTCTCCTTGAACAGAGGGTTATAATCTCTCTCAACGCCCTCATTGCCCTTAGGAGCCAATGCTGCCTGCATTCTCCATGTAGGGCTGATCATTATCTGCTTCTTATGTCTGTCCTTAAGTCCGTCATATCTGGGTACGCCTGTAAGCTTAAGGATGTCACGGCCTTCGTAATCGTAGACGGGTCTGTTAAGATTCTCGATCTCATAAGGAGATGCGCAGAAATAGAGCTTGATATTATCTCTCAGTCTGTTCTGAGCGATAGCGATCTTCTGGATCGACATTCCGTGCTGGACACATACGGCATCATAGTTGATCAGATCACGGACATAAGAAGACGTTGCCATTGAGTAATCATTAAACTCCATCAGCGTCGAATTCGAAGCGATGATCATATCGGAGTAGAGGAAGATCAGTCGATGCTTGATCGATCCCCTCTTAAGCGGCTTATAGCCCTCCTTCTTAAGACGCTTGTAATCTGTCGCCTTCTTATCGATCAGATAATACTTGTCAATGTTATCGTCCTGGGCACATGCGTACTTATAGATATACTCGGAGGAGTCACCACCCTTATAGATCTTATCGAAGAACAGCCAGATCGGTCTCTTCTTCATGAACGGTCTGCAGAAGAAATACGCCTGACGGATCAGAAGGAAGATAAATGCCTTCTTGTCCCCGAAAGACTTCCTGAACATCTCACGACGGAGTCTGTGTTCTTTCCTGAAGATCGCCAGCCTTCCTGCTCTCTTGACCAGGATAGAGTTGGCATTGAAGATCGCCATATATCTGAGATCATATGAC
>OMQY01000173.1 GCA_900313405.1 uncultured Eubacteriales bacterium | reverse complement strand
TAGCCTGGTCGAGGGCGCACGACTGGAAATCGTGTAAACCCCAAAAGGGTTTCGAGAGTTCGAATCTCTCCTTCTCCGCCAGATAAACCTCTCGGGTATAAATCTCGGGAGGTTTTCTTTTGGTATCGGGGAGCAAAAAGACCGAAATCCACCGTGGTTGTACCAGTATCCCTTTTCGTTTGTCTTTCGCGGGTGTGACTTTACTTCTGCGGATTCGTCTCCAACGATCCGATAATCGCATATATCGGCGTTGGCACAGGTATATCTTCGTAGATGCTCCTCATGCATCCGGGCAAGCCTTAAAGTCGCATCCCTCCATACCTTGGAGCTCATCTCCGGGGACAGACGTCTCTTGATCTCTCCTTCTATGAGTTGAATGATGCACCAGTTTTGGAGTATCATTCAGGCTCGGGTACGATCAACCGGATCGTGTACGGGTGATGCGTGGGGATGGCCAGAGAAGAATGGATCAAGACATTTAGGTTCTGATGGCGTCAGGCGTTGCTGCAATCTGATGCCGTCCCTGCCGCCTCTGCCGCCTCATGTGCAGGCAGTACCACACTTTCCTTGAATATGGCCGATAATGTGGTACGGGATGGCTTCGTATTACCACACTATTCTCGATTTCCGCCGAAAATGTGGTAAGGCCCAGACTTGGATTACCACACATTTACGGCTTTTAGCTGAAAATGTGGTAAATCCCAGACTTGGATTACCACACTATTCTCGATTTCTGCCGAAAATGTGGTAAAGACCGAACGTGGATTACCACACTTTTCTCGGTTTTCGCCAATAATGTGGTAAAACCAGCACTCGGACTACCACACTTTTCTCGGTTTTCGCCAATAATGTGGTACGGGACATCCTTGGACTACCACACTTTCTTCGATTATAGCCAATCGTGTGGTACAGACGAGGGGGCGGCCCTCATGTTGAACGATGCACCAGTTTTGGAGTATCATTCAGGTAGTATTTTAAGGCTTTTCAGCACCTCACCCATCCCCGAACTCGGAGCCGGACTTAGGACTTCACGCAATATCATTCTCAAGGCATTATTCGAGCCTGATATGAAGTGGCGTCTGGTCGAAGAATTCGGATCCGACTGCTGCGAAGTACAGGAAGACGGCAGGCTTTTTCTGATAAGAAACTATGTTGACATGGATAATCTTACTATGTGGATGCTCACATTCGGCGATAAGTATGAACGGTCTGACCTGACAGCATTGGACCCGTAAATCAGGAAAACCAACTGATTAGCTTTTTGTTATAATGTCATCATGGTTATTATCTGGTTGGCATTGATCAATATCGTGGCTTTTGTCGTCTACGGGATCGATAAATTCAAGGCGGTTGCGGGGACTTGGCGTGTGCCTGAGCGCGTGCTGATCGCACTGGCGGTCATAGGCGGCAGCATCGGTGCTCTTCTCGGTATGCTGATCTGGCGGCACAAGATCCGTAAGCCCAAGTTCTATATTACGATCCCTGTCCTGATCATCGTGCAGGCCTTGCTGATCTTTTGGGGGTACTATCAGAACAATCATCTGACCACCTCATACTATGATCTTGATATCGGATTGGGTCACGAGATGACCATCGTTCAGGTATCCGACCTGCATGCAAAAGTCTTCGGAAGGTCTCCGGAAGAACTCCTCGACCGGATCGGGGAATGCGACCCGGATATCATCGTGGTGACCGGTGATGCAGTCGACGGGATCCATCCGAGCTTCAATAAGGCGGAGCAGTTCTTTGAAGGAGCGGTCGAGATAGCTCCTGTTTACTATATAAGCGGCAACCATGAAGCCATGCTGAGCGAGAGTGCCCGCGATGACTTTTATGAACATATCGAGAACATGGGTGTGATCCTTGCAGATGATCAGGTCTTTGAATTTGACGGACTTACTATCGCTGCGATCGGTGATGACACATTGACAAGAGCAGGGACCCCTGACAGATTTGGCCTTTTCGACAGGTTTAATGATGAAGATCCTGTCCTTCTTCTGGCCCATGAACCGGGGTTCACTGAGCTATATACATGGTTAGGTGCCGACCTCGTGCTGACGGGTCATATCCACGGAGGCCAGATCATCATCCCGGGTAAGGGCGGACTCATATCTCCCGATGTCGAATTCTTCCCGGAATACTATGACGGTCTGTATGATTTAGGCGGTGAATGCAACACCCGCATGATCGTGAGCCGCGGTATCGGAAACAGCGTGCTCCCGCTGAGGATCAATAATTATCCGGAACTCGTGGTAGTGACTGTCCGCTGAGATAGGGGCGACCTCGGATTGGTCGTGATGTTTCGAGGTCAAAAATATATGATATTCCCGTAAACAATAGTATAATAACAGATAATGTTCATTTAAACGAGGGAACTTATGAGCATAAAGAGAAGATCGAACAGGAAGATACTCAGACTGAGTGTTTTGCCGGCAGCGGTGATACTGTTCATTACTCTTGCGCCTTTTCTACTTATGGCAGGGCATGCCGAAGCCCATATAAACACTGATATCATCAGTTTTGATGAGACAGATGCGGACAATGGCGATAATCCGAACGAAGATGCAGATGCTCATATCCTGTCTGTTGATCCCACCGTGCATTCTGACGGCTATTCTGCCGTTTTGTACGATAACACGAACGGGCTTCCGACCTCTGAAGCTAATGCCATAGCGCAGACATCCGACGGATTCATCTGGATCGGAAGCTACAGCGGACTTATCAGGTATGACGGCAATACTTTCGAGAGGATGACTTCGATCGGTATTCCGAGTGTAGTCAGTCTGTATGTCGATTCTCATGACCGTCTGTGGATAGGTTCGAACGACAGCGGTGCGGCCGTCGTCGAAGGTGAACAGGCCAGGATCTTCAATAAGACGGACGGATTGAATTCTCTTTATGTCAGATCCATCATCGAAGATTCAGAAGGCAATATCTATCTCGGAACGACGAGCGGCGTGTCGATCATCGACAGCGATATGAACGTTACCAATCTGGATGATCCGAAGATCCGCGATCACTATGTGATGAGGCTTTTTGAGTGTTGTGACGGCTCGATCTGCGGTGTTACCAGAGAAGGTGCGGTATTCACCGTAAAGAACGGTGTACTGACAGGCTTCTATGACTCTTCATTTACCGGAGTCAACAACATACATGCGGTCCTACCCGATCCTGAGAAGCCCGGCTACTTCTATTTTGGAACGACCGGCACGTCCATTTATTACGGACGGCTCGACAGTAACGGCTTTGACTGTTCCGAGATCACTTCCGTGACGCCGTTGTCATATATCAATGCGATCTACAGTATCGAAGATATGATCTGGATCTGTACCGACACCGGCATGGGAGTCTTAAGAGACGGTACGGTGGATGTAGTCGACTACGTTCCGATGACTTCATCAGTCGATAACATGATGGTCGACTATATGGGTAACCTCTGGTTTGTATCATCCAAACAGGGTGTCATGAAGATCGTTCCGAACAGGTTCAACGACCTTTTTGCCAAATATGATATCGAGGAAGAACTGGTCTATTCTACGTGCCTGTATGAGAATATGCTCCTCATCGGAACGAAGACCAGAGGACTTATCGCGATAAGCAACGGTCAGATCGTCAATTCGATCCCGGTCACGAGTTCCGTCTCGGCATCGGGTACGGTCTATGACAGAGATGAAGACCTTATCGAGATGTTCGACGGGTACAGGATAAGGTCGATCATTCCGGACAGTCAGGGCCGCGTGTGGATATCGTCTTTCAGTGAGCAGCCGTTAGTCAGGTTCGGCGGCGGTGAAGTAGTAAAGTTCACGAGCGAAGACGGTCTTCCTTCGGACCGGGTCAGAGCGGTTTACGAGTGTGACGACGGTTCATTCCTCGTATGCTGCACGGGCGGACTGGCGGTCATCAAAGACGATAAGGTAATAAGGGTCTACGATGAGACAGACGGACTTACGAATACCGAGATCCTGACAGCGGCCGAAGCCCCGAACGGTGATTACATAATCGGTACCGACGGCGGCGGACTCTATGTCATCTCAGATGACGGCATCACTCACATCGGTACGGATGAAGGGCTGATTTCGGATGTAATAATGCGGGTAAAGACAGATAAGAAGAGAGACCTTGTCTGGCTCGTAGCAAGTAATGCCATTTGTTATCTGACCGAGGACTATGAGATACACGTAATAGATCAGTTCCCTTATACCAATAACTTTGACCTGTACGAGAACAGCAAGAACGAGATGTGGATCTTAAGCAGTAACGGGATCTATGTGACGGATGTTGATTCGCTGCTGAACAATGAAGATATCGACCCTCTGTTCTACGGAAGTGAAAACGGCATGTCTACTATGCCGACGTCCAATTCCTACAGCGAACTCCTGAGTAACGGTGACCTCTTTATTGCAGGCACCACGGGTGTCGATAAAGTCAATATCGAGCAGTCGGCAGTGGATGTCAGCGACTTAAAGATCGCAGTCCCGTATGTCCAGGCAGATGACGAGTTCATCTATCCCGACAGCGCAGGCAAATTCGTTATCCCGGCTGACACCGAGAGGCTGACGATCTACAGTTATGTATTCAACTATTCGCTCATCAATCCGACGGTCACTTATCGTCTTGTCGGCTTCGAGAGCCGTTCTACGGTTGTCAACAGAAGCGAGCTTGCACCGATCACATATACCAACCTCGACGGCGGTGAGTATATCTTCAAGATGCAGGTCGATGATCCACACGGCAGCAACAGTCAGGAGATCAGCGTAGTCATCGTAAAGAAGAAAGCTTTCTGGGAACAGGTGTGGGTCCGCATCCTGGCGTTTGTCGCGCTTATCGCCATCATATGCGGCGTCGTCATGTTCCTGACGGACCGCAGGACCAAAGCCTTCTTGAAGAAAGAAGAAGAGCAGAAAGAATTGATCCGCGAGATCGTTGAGGCATTTGCCAAAGTAATCGATATGAAGGATAAATATACCAACGGTCACTCCACCAGAGTTGCCGAATTCACGGCCATGCTTACACGCGAACTCGGGTA
>OMQY01000172.1 GCA_900313405.1 uncultured Eubacteriales bacterium | reverse complement strand
CCTTCGGCTCTTACACCTACAGCATCTATCCCGACAGTGTCTGCCAGATACAGAGCTCTGGCAAGATGATAATCCTGCGTTACGATAACTGCCGTCCTGATACCATAGATATCATGCGCGCGCTCGATGGTCTCTGATGTCGACAGGCCGTAATGATCAAGGAATATATCCTCCGACGGGACTCCGGCTTCAATGGCGTATTCCCTCATAACACCCACTTCGTTGTAGTACATACCGGAATGGTCGCCGCTGAACAGGAGCTTATCGGTGATCCCGCGCTTATAGAGCACTATGGCGGTATCAAGCCTGTCCTGAAGAAGCGGCGATGGCTCCTGATTGGCATATACACCACATCCCGGAACGATTATACAGTCGATCGTTCCGTCAAGCTGACGGATATCCGAACGGGTCTTGATATCCGACAGATCATATATTCTCCCCCTGGCGCTGTATGTAACGATCACGTTGGTCGACAGTATCACGGCGATAACAAGCAGCATCACTATCACTATAGCGCGGGCGACTATCCTGATGATCCCGCGCCTCCTGCTTTTGTGCTGCGGTTCAGGTCTCTTTGCCATCCTGATCTATTACCTTCTCGATGTCTTCTATTGCAGAAGACATTTTCTTAGCTTCTATCTCTTCCCTGATGGCATCCATATTCTCACCGAGCCTGATCACGGTAAATCCCGACATGATGAACATAAAAAGCACACAGAGTTCCGATGCAACGGCAAACTGGACCTGAAGTACGGGCGCGAAGAACAGGACTGCGGCTATAAGGACCGTTCCGGACAGATACACAGCCGTAACTCCGATAAGATATCTGCGGTAGACCGACTTGCTCCATTTTCCGTAGCCTTTGAGCAACATTATGAGGCACGTAAGTGCCAGGAGAATGAAGAAGACGGACATTATCCTTGCAGCGATCATATGCGTATGCCCCTCTCGTGGAGCTGCGAGACGATAAGCTTATCCACTTTCTCCGTAAGTTCAGTGATGTCACCTGAATTGTCGATTATCTGATCCGCTATCGTGCAATATTCATCATCCGTCATCTGAACAGCCATTCGCCTCTCGGCTTCTTCCCTGTCCATCCCGCGCTCTATGAGGCGACGGAGCCTGACCTTCTCGTCACATACAACGACCCAGATCTGATTACAGTGGTCTACGAACCCCTTCTGTACGGGGATCGGAACGTCTAAGACGACACATTTGGTCTTTTTCTCTCGCTCACTCTGTATCTCTTTATCCATATACTCGAAAACATATTTATGCACGATCGAGGACAGTTCGTCAAGCTTCCTGTTATCCTTGAACACAACCGAAGAGATGTAGCGTCTGTCCATCCCGCCGTTAGCTGCTATCGCCCTTCTCCCGAACTTCTCGCCTATCTCTTCTACGGCAAGTCCTCCGGGATCGGTCACCATATGAGATATCTCATCGGCATCCAGAACCCGGATCCCTCTGTCAGAGAGGATCCTGCTGACAGTACTCTTGCCTGATCCTATGCCGCCCGTGATACCAAGTACAAACATTTATTTTGCCTCCAACCAGTTGTTTCCGCTGTGAACGTCAGCCACCAGAGGAACACTGAGATCTACCGCATTCTCCATCTCTTCCTTAAGGAGAGTGCTTACTTTGTCGCGATCTGCTTCGTCACATTCAACTATCAGTTCATCGTGCACCTGCATGATAAGGAGCGCTCCGGGTATCTTATCCGTCAGGGCTTTACGCACCTTGTTCATGGCGATCTTGATTATATCGGCCGCACTTCCCTGTATAGGAGTATTCATGGCGACTCTTAATCCGAAGTTCCTTATATTGCGGTTCTGACTCTTAAGCTCACTCAGGTTACGTCTTCTTCCGAACATCGTCTCGACATACCCCAACTTCTCACCGGCAGTCTTAAGAGCTTCAAGATAGGAAGTTATCTCAGGGAACTGTATTCCATACTGGCGGATAAGTTCACCTGCTTCCTTGAAAGATATATCAAGATCCTGTGCAAGTCCGAATTCCGATATACCGTAGATGATACTGAAGTTGACTGTCTTGGCAACGGCTCTCTGAGCAGGCGTTACAAGCTCTTCGGGGATGCCGTAGACTTTTGAGGCCGTCCTTCTGTGTATATCCTCCCCTTCGCGGAATGCTTCGCTCATTATCTTGTCCCCTGACATGGCTGCCAGCAGACGAAGTTCGATCTGCGAATAATCCGCATCCACGAGCACCCGTCCTTCCGGTGCCGTAAAACATTCTCTGATACGGCCGCCGTTCTCTGTCCTGACGGGAATATTCTGAAGGTTCGGTTCGGTAGATGAGAGTCTCCCCGTGTTAGTCATGGCCTGAGTAAACGTCGTTCTGACACGGCCGTCAGCGTCGATCCTCTCTCTAAGTCCTGTTGCATATGTAGAGTCAAGCTTTGACAGAGCCCTGTATTCGATGATCATGTCGATGGCAGGATGGAAAGATCTTATCCTCTTAAGCTCATCTATCGAAGTAGAGAAGACACCTGTCTTCCCCTTCTTGCCGTGAGGCAGGTTAAGCTTATCTTCGCCATAGAGGATATCAGCAAGCTGCTTGGGAGACGATATGTTGAACTCATAACCTGTCGATGAATAGATCTCCTTTTCGATCTGAGACAGGCGCGAAGAGAACTCTTCGTGGAGCATGTCGAGCTTATCACCCGATACGTTCATACCGTTACGTTCTATTATGTCGAGCGTTACGACCAGCGGGAACTCGATCTCATACAGGAGTCTGCCGGCCTTGCGCTGCTCGATCATCCGGTCTAACAGCTCTGCACAAAGAAGGTTCAGATAGAGTTTCCTGACGGCAAGATCAAGTTTCTTTCCTTCATCCTGTCCGTCCTGTTCGTCAAAGAGCGACAACTGCTTTGGCTCTATATCTTCATCTTCTATCGGATATGGCTTCAAGAACAATGATTCGACGAGTCTCGGGAAATCCGGAGTCGAACCGTCAATCAGATTGAAGACATATCCGGCTATCGCAGTATCAAAGACACCGTCGACTTTAAGCGGCTCGTCGAGCACTTTGGATCTGGTCTTATAATCAAATGCTACGGGCATGACTTCCGTCTGAGCAACAACTGTCTTAAGATCGGATACATCGATCTTAAGAACGGCAGCTGATCCCTTAACGGCAACGAGAGCCGCAGCCTTGCCTCCGATATCGATAAAAGCTATACCGGGTCTTGTCTCGGAAGTGATATGAAGATCAGATATGTTCTCACTGACGGTCAGCCTTCCTGCCATCTCCTTATACTCGTCATACAGAGCCGAAGCGAACGGATCATCAGCATCTCCTTCGCCTTCCTCGGCAAGTGCTGCAGCAGACTTATGCATCCCTTCGAGCCCCAGCTTCTTAATGAGCATCTTAAGAGCAAGAGACGATAATCTGTCATATGTTGCCTGTCTGTCCGTTATGCCGTTATATGCCGTCTTGTCGAGACCAAACGGAACAGGTACATCCCTGTCTATACGGCAGAGCTTAAGATTAAGATCAAGCAGTTCATGAGAAGCGTCGAGCTTATTCCTCAGTCCCTCCGACATTGAAGCGGTATTGGCAAGAACGCCTTCGACACTTCCGTACTCGGCGATAAGCTTAAATGCAGTCTTCTCGCCGACCTTCTCAACGCCCTTGATATTATCGGAATTATCACCCATCAGAGCCTTAACATCTACAAAGACTTCAGGCTTAACGCCATAAGTTGTCTCGAAAAACTCCCTGTCGACCAGTATCCTCGGCGGCTTACCCTTGCCGCTCTGAGGCATGAGGACAGATACATTATCCGATATAAGCTGATAATCATCATGATCGCCGCTTAAGATATAAACAGTATCGCCGGCCTCTTCACCCATACGCGACAGCGTACCGATAAGATCATCTGCTTCATATCCTTCCAGTTCCATCCTGGATATACCCATACGATCGAGAAGGTCTTTTACGACAGGCATCTGAGCAGCCAGTTCATCAGGCATTCCTTTACGGGTGGCCTTATACTCCGAAGACATCTTGTGTCTGAATGTAGGAGCCTTAAGATCGAACAGGACGCAGATGCCGGTAGGCGAATATTCATCAACTACAGACAGGAGCGTATTGAAGAAACCGTTAACGGCGCCTGTCGGAGTTCCGTCCGGCGCAGTCATCGGAGCACGGCCGATCACCGCATAGAAGGCCCGGTTCATTATCGAATTGCCGTCTATAAGCAGAAGCCTTCCCATTACCTACCTCTCTTCTCTTCGGCGATCTGCTGATTTCTAACGGCATGAGCCGTACTTATCATCAGCTTGATCCTGTTGAGCTGGTTTGCTTCGGAAGCACCCGGATCGTAATCTATCGGGATGATATTCGACTGAGGATACTGTCTCCTGAGCTCTTTGATCATTCCCTTACCTGTAACGTGATTAGGCAGGCAGGCAAAAGGCTGAGCACATATGATATTCGGAACACCGTCCTGGATGAGCTCGATCATCTCTGCCGTCAGGAACCATCCTTCACCGCAGAAGTTACCGCAGCTCAATACCGTAGACGACTTCTTGGCAAGTTCCTCGATCCTCTCGGTGAGCATAAACTTTCCGCCCGTCTTCTTGAACTCTTCGTTGATAGGCTTCCTGAACCTCTCGAGCACATTGATCGCTGCCTGGTTGATCCTTGCTGTCTTCTTGGATCTTCCGAGATTGGATGCTGCCCAGATCGGGTTGTAGCAGCAGTAAAGGAAGAAGTCCAGTACACCGGGCAATACGCCCTCGCAGCCTTCCTGCTCGATAACATCGATAGCATTATTGTTGGCATCAGGATGGAACTTGACAAGGATCTCACCGACAAGGCCTACACGGGGCTTACGGGGGATATCCTGAAGCGGGAGTCTGTTAAACTTATCCACCGCAAGTCTGATGAACTTCTTATAGGACTTGATCTGTGGGATATCCTCGAGATCGACTCCGATATCGGCAAGAACATCTCTTATCTTTTTCTTCTCTTCAGGGCTCCTGTCCCAGTAGTTCCCGGGCATTACCTGATCGTATCTGGGCGAGAGCTCATCCTCGAATCCGCCGGGATTCAACATCTTACGACCGATGAGATTGAAGTACATATAAAGTGCGTTGGCTGCACCCGGTACTGTCTCATAGGGACGGACTCTGAACAGGAGAGTCGTCAGCATATCACCGAGACACATGGCCTTAACGGCTCGAACGGCAAACGGTGCAGTTATGGTCCAACCTTCGTTCTTCTCGATCCTTTGAGCCGATATGGCTACTACGGGGATCTGAGGATAGCCCGCCTCGCGAAGAGCCTTACGCAGGAATGCGACATAGTTGGTAGCACGGCAGCCTCCGCCCGTCTGTGTGATCATAAGCGTAACATTGTCGGGATCGACTTCACCCTTCAATACCGCATTTACCATCTGGCCGACAACAACGATCGTAGGGAAACATGCATCGTTATTGACATACTTAAGACCGCACTCGATATCTTCACGGGTAGCCTGTTTAAGCACCTTCATCCTGTATCCCGCGTCTCTGAAAGCAGCCTCTACAAAGTCGAACTGTATCGGAGCCATCTGAGGTGCAAGGAGAGTATGCTCCTTCTTGTTCTTCTTGGTGAATTCCATACGCTTAAGAGCATAGGGCGCATCCTCACCGGAAGCGGGAGGCTCGGGCATCTTAAGTTCACCCTTCTTAAGCAATTGTTCCCTCTCTTCCATGGCAACAACAAGAGAACGCATCCTGATCCTGGCAGCGCCGAGATTACTTACTTCGTCTATCTTAAGCAGAGTATAGAGCTTACCTGATGATTCGAGGATCTCCTGAACCTGATCGGATGTTACGGCATCAAGTCCGCATCCGAAGGATGTAAGCTGAACAAGCTCGAGATCAGGACGCGTGATAACAAAAGCGGCGGCTTCATAGAGCCTCGTGTGATACATCCACTGATCGACTACCCTTATCGGTCTCGCGAGGCGTCCCGGCTCTGCAACACTGTCTTCTGTCAGGACTGCAAGCCCCAACTGATTGATCATCTCGGGGATTCCGTGGTGGATCTCAGGATCTATATGATAAGGACGACCTGACAGGACGATACCCTTCATTCCGGTCTTATCCATCTCGTCGAGTATGGTAGCAGCGCGGTCCCTTATGTCCTGCTTATAGCGCTCATATTCGATCTTACCTGCATTAACAGCCTCTACGGCTTCCTGACGTGTTATACCGAGATAATCAAATGTCTTGACCAGGTTCTCTGCGACCGAAGCCATATTGTCGAGCGGCATGAAAGGATTCAGGAACCTGATATTCTTTTCTCTCAGCGTCTCTACGTTGTTACGTATGACCTCCGGATACGAGCAGACGATCGGGCAGTTATAGTGATTGCCCGAATTGGCATTCTCGATCGTCTCATAAGGCACATCGGGATAAAAGATCGTCGTTATTCCTCTCGATATGAGATTCTCGATATGACCGTGCGTGAGCTTAGCAGGATAACATACACTCTCAGAAGGTATGGTCTCCATTCCCCTCTCGAAAAGCGCATGGGAAGACCTTGCCGATATGAGCACTCTGAATCCCAGCTTGGTCAATACGGTAAACCAGAACGGATAGTTCTCATATTGGTTCAGAGCTCTCGGGATACCGACGGTACCGCGAGGTGCATCCTTCTCGGCCAGAGGCTTATAAGCGAAGGTCCTCTCATACTTATACTTGAACATATTCGGGAGCTCGATCTTCTCGCGCGTGCTGTCGAGACCCACACTCTCTCCCTTCTCGCAACGGTTACCGGATACGAACCTCTTTCCGTTGGAGAAAGTCGATATGGTAAGACGGCAATGGTTACCGCAGAAAGGACACTGAGTATTCTCAGTCTCCATATCGAATTCATTGAGCTGATCCGGGCCTAAGATCCCTGATGCTCTTACACTGGCGGAAGGTTTGACATCATCTATCTTCGGGACCCTGGCTCTTGCAATAAGAGCTGCACCGAATGCTCCCATAAGTCCCGCCACATTCGGTCTGATGACATCTCTTCCCGATACTATCTCGAAGCATCTAAGGATCGCATCATTAAGGAATGTACCGCCCTGAACTACTATATTCTTACCGAGCTGCTCGGTATCCCTGATCTTGATGACCTTATAGAGCGCATTACGAACGACTGAATAAGACAGTCCTGCAGAGATATCTCCTACCGTAGCACCTTCCTTCTGGGCCTGCTTGACCTTTGAATTCAT
>OMQY01000063.1 GCA_900313405.1 uncultured Eubacteriales bacterium | reverse complement strand
TGAGATCGTAAACGCTTTGACGAATATGCGCGCCAGGATCGATGACAGCAAGCTCTGGGTAAACCCCGACTGCGGCCTTAAGACAAGAGGCGAGGAAGAGACCGTTAAGAGTCTTCAGAACCTCGTAAAAGCTGCATCGATAATCAGAGGATAAGTATGAAAGTATCACAGGTCTATAGCCATAAAAGAAGTCTGTCGTTCGAGATATTCCCGCCCAAAAAGGACGAGGAGCTTAAAAACATCGATGCGACCCTGGATGTTCTCTGCGAGCTTAAGCCCGACTTCATAAGCGTCACATTCGGCGCGGGCGGATCTGCCAACTGCAACCGGACTATCGAGATCGCCAAGAAGATCAAGCGCGATTACGGCGTAGAGCCTGTGGTGCATCTTACCTGCCTTCATTATGACCGAAGTGAGATAGATGAGTTTGCCCGCGTCCTTAAATATGAAGGGATCGAGAATGTCCTTGCCCTAAGAGGCGATGCCAACCCGGCAATCCCCGGCAAGAATGACTTCTCTCACTCATCGGATCTCATCTCGTATATGAAACAGGATAATGATTTCTGCTTCCTGGGCGCCTGCTATCCGGAGTGCCACCCCGAGTCCTCTGATGTTGTCTCGGATATGAAGTGCCTCAAGAAAAAGGTCGACGCCGGAGCAGAGGTACTGCTGTCCCAGCTTTTTTTCGATAATCAGGTCTTCTACCGCTTCTTTGACAAGTGCAGGATCGCAGATATCAATGTTCCCGTTGTCCCCGGCGTCATGCCCGTGATAAACGCAGCCCAGATCAAAAGGATGGTCAGCATTTGCCATGCATCCTTCCCCGAGCGATTCCGGAGGATCATATCCAGGTACGAGGACAACAAGGAGGCTCTCTTTGACGCCGGCATGTCCTACTGCCTGAGCCAGATAATCGACCTTCTGACCAATGACATAAGCGGGATCCATCTTTATACGATGAACAATCCGCTGGTTGCAGGGAGGATCTGCGAAGGAATCAAGAATATAGTCTGAGGATCGGGTATTGCCCCGGCCGTTGGGGCAGGGCATATGAGGTGTACAACAAAGATATATCCGTTGACATTTATTAAGAATACTGTCGACAAAGAAGCCTGCTGAACATCCACGCAGGGTTTACATTTGTAGACCTATCTGTTAGTATGCATTTATAAGGTCTACAAGAGTAGACCACACAGGAGGCCCTTATATGATCAAACTGACAGACACTGAATGGAAGATTATGGAACTGCTCTGGGATAAGGGCCCCATGCCCACCATGGAGTTGATCCGCGAACTTAAGGATAGCATGGGTTGGGCGAAGTCTACGGCTATGACTTTCTTAGGCCGCATGACTTCCAAGGGCAGCATCACATACAGCCTCGACGGCAAATCCCGTAAATACTTTGCCAACATAAGCCGAGATGAAGCAGAACTCGAAGAGACAAGATCCTTCTTATCCAAGATCTACGGGGGCAATGTCGGCCTCATGATCAGCAGCATGCTGAAGCAGGAAGCCCTGACAAAGGAGGACATTGAAGAGATCGAACGGATCATAAAAGACGGCGAGTGAGGTGAGTTGTTATGAAAACATTTCTTATCTTTAACCTGATAATAATCACGATCTTCTTGATAAGAAAGCTGGCCGACGGTAAGATCCCGAGACGCATGCAATACGGCCTCTGGCTTATATTGCCGATCTTCGTGATACTGTCTTTCTCGATCTCGATCCCGGTAAAGGTCAGTAAGCCCGACGAGCATTTCAGCGTATCAGCCGGTTCGGCAGATAGCCTCTCCGATCACCCTGCCTTGATCGATCCGCATAACTCAATGCGGACAGAGTACAGCAGAGTACAAACGATCCCGACACTTTCAAACGCCCACGAACAGAGCGCTCCGGAGACAGACAAAATGACTGTCGGTAAGATCGCCGATCCCTCAGTTGACGATCATAAAAGCGCAGCATCCGGCAGATACTTCACTTCCGGCCTCGACTATATGAAGATCGCCTGGATCATTTATGTCGCAGGTGCCATGGCAGTTGGCGGAACTATCGTCTTCAACAATGTTTTTTTCGCTATAAAGACATATCGCAGAAGGCGATTCTATGGGCGGTCGCAATTCGGCGGGCTGAAGATCTATAAGCTTACGGGGATAAAATCGCCATTTCTTCTCGGGAAGAATATCTATGTCAGCGACGATATGGATGAGGAAGATGAGATCTACCGCTATTCGGTTTGTCATGAATATTGCCATTATGCTCAGGGGGATATGTTCTGGCCACTCGTAAAGTATGCTTTCGTGACATTTTTGTGGTTTGATCCGCTTATATGGCCTGCGGCGGTCATGATGGAGCGCGACAGCGAGCTGGCGGTGGACGAGCGAGTCTTAACGATTTTGGGCAAGGACAACAAGGCCGGTTACAGCGAGACCTTGCTTAAGCTGGCTACAAGATCCGGCAGTAATCAGACTATCGCGCTTACGGCCACATCCATGAGCGGCAAAAGCCGTTCCTTCCTTAAGAAGCGCATCAGCAGCATAATGAGCGGCACCCGTAAAAGTATATCCGTACTCCTTACGGTCAGCATCGCACTCGCCGCTATAGTCAGCTGTTCACTCATAAACAGAAAGAATATCCGCGAACCGAGCTATGTGGCCGCTGATTCAATGTGGTATGACTCAGCTGAAGTCATTTACGGACAAGAACAGCAGGAGTTGCTCGGAGAAGACGATATAGTCATGAGACCGCTCCTGATCACACCGGACGCAAGAATATTCAAACTTGCCGTCTCTGAGGATCCCGACCTCTATCCGGCCGGTCCCACAATCCCTCAAAAGATCATCTCCTATTCAGAAGACGGCGACCTGATAGGCTCCATTGATCTCATCGAAAATAACGATATCCTATGTCTCACCGTGGCCGACGGCGTCGTAAAGGGCATCGTTGGCAATTATCAATCGGGACAATACAACCTCTATACGCTTAACTTCGAACAGGGACTGATGACTGACGAACGCGATGTATTTAAGGGATCCTCATACCCTTGCGATAGCTATACCCAAATAGCCTATAGAGACGGCCTCTTCTATATTGAGAGCTCTTATATCGAGAACAGCCTTTATAAGAGCGTTTTCTCGATAACCGACATTGACGGCAATATCATTGACCAGTTTACTCTCGACTACGATTCAGTAAGATGGACAGTTAACAGCAATGGTGATCTCCTCTGCATGGGGCTTTCCACAACCGGTTATGATATGCTTTTCGACTATTTCCTGGTAGATCACGATAATGGGAATGTCACGGCGCTGGATATAAGCGACGAGATGGCTGAGCGCTACAATGGCAACACCGTTATATCCGGTGACTACCTCTATATGGTAAACAGCAATTATGTAATTACCCGATACGATCCCCTGAATCAGGAAGAGACCGTTGTCTTTGACTTCAACTCCTCATATACCGACATCCATAAACTGAGTTTTTTCGATCTGTATTATTGCGATGAGGATGAGCTGGTAATGGTCCGTAACGGCTACTACATCGGTCCGGACCAGGGCGAAGGAACATCCGGACGCGATATCATAACGCTCAGACGCGCCTCTTCCAATCCCAACGCCGGCAAGACGATCCTGCGGGCGGCGATCGTGGAGGATCTGCGACCCGTGGAAAGCTTTGCCATAAGCGAATTTAACCGAACGGATCCGGACTACTTTATCGTTATTGATCCGGAGTTTTATGTATCCGCTATTTACTGGGATTCTGCCTATAATTTTGAATCTTATGCCCAAGCTGAAGCTTATATTCTTGACGAGCTTAGGATCACGGTCGAGGACGGCACGGGGCCTGATATAGTTCTTAATGCAGGCGGTTTTTATGTCATGGAGAACGATGATCTTTTTATCGATATGAATGAGATGATAGACAGTGACGACTCCCTCGAACGTGCAGACTTCATCGACGCCTGCTTCAGAGCGGCCGAGACAGACGGCGAGCTCTATCACATCCCTCTGTCTGCGACTGTCAACGGGTGGCTTCTGGATCCGGAATGTATCCCGGCTGACACCATCGGCTTCACCTTCTCCGAATACCGCGACTTTGGTGAGGAGTACGGTTACTATCCCTATTACTATCAGAACAAGGGGGAGCTTCTCGATCAGCTGTTCAGCTGCGAAGATTTTATTGAAGACGGCACTATTAATATCGACACTGAATCCTTCCGTGATCTGGTCGCTCTGACCGATGCTATCGCCGCCGGCGAACACAATAGCACTCATTATCTGCCCGTATCTATAAACACTTTCTGGTATTTAATGATCGACAGCGACTACACATCGAAAACAGACTGGCTTATCACCGGGGGACCTTCCGTTGACGGCCACGGTCCAACACTTTTCCCTTCTATGACGGCAGCGATCACCGACTGCACAAGTTCAGAAGACGGCGCATGGAGATTCATCAGCTTCGCTCTCGGTGAAGAAGTCCAAAGCCACAGTGGCGACATGCCTATCAATATTGCGGCTTTCTATGACTTAGGAGAACGCTGGCTGGAGTATGCCAACAGAAGCTATCACGATGAGCACTTTAGCCGCGATTATCTTGATATGATCTTAGGCTGGCTTGAGAGAACAGACAGCTGCAGAATAACAGACGAGAATATCAATATGATCATCAATGAAGAGATGCCGGGCTTTTTCGATGGGCAAAAGAGCCTCGATGAAGTAATCGACATAATAAGTAATCGCGTGAATTTATTGATGGAAGAGAAATAAGGAAGATATGATTGCGAGAATAAACGATCTTGAGCTCTATTATGAGAGGATCCGCTCAGCCGGTAACCAGGGCACAGATCAGGTAGGCCGCGCCGAAGATCACTATCGGGATGATCAGGAGCGATAGGCCGATGGGGATCACGCCTTCTGCTTTCTTGCCCTTGATCTTGCAGACGATACCGTAGATGATCAGGAGCAAGCCCGGAATATAGGCAGTGATCGGAACATCCATCCTCATCTGAAGCTTGTCGGCGTTCCAGCGTATGCTCAGCAACATCTGAATGAGCGCCAGCAACAATGATGTAGCGGCGAAAGTATAGATTATGATTCTCTGCCTCTCGTCAATGTCCTTGCGCGCCACCTCGATCACGTCGCTCACGACCTGCTCGGTCTCTTCATTAACATTCATTTCTGATCTCATAAGTTCTGTAATGGAAACATCCAAAGCGTCCGCCAGGGCCTCGATCGAGTTTATGTCCGGCAGCCCCAGACCTCTCTCCCACTTGCTGACCGCTTTGTCGGTTACGTGGATTTTGGCAGCCAGGTCCTTCTGAGTCATATGCAGCTCTTTGCGACGTTCAGCTACAAAGCAACCGAATCTGTTTGCATCCATTTCTCTCACCTCCACCTGCATCCTACCGCCGCCCCCGCACCGCATCAACCGACGCTCCGTTTACCTGCCTCCCTCAAAGGGTTTTCCGGACGTTCTACGGCCAGTTTACCATACAGTTAATACAAAGTTTACGCGCGGCATGAAGCCCGTCCTCCTGCGATTGGACGATATGAAAGAGTTCAGGTAAACATCTCACTTAACTCTTGATACGATCTCGGCAGTATGGGACAGGCCGGCTTGGATTACCACACTATTCTCGATTTCCGCCGAAAATGTGGTAAAGACCGAACGTGGATTACCACACTATTCTCGATTTCTG
>OMQY01000079.1 GCA_900313405.1 uncultured Eubacteriales bacterium | reverse complement strand
GCACTCGTAGTGATCGCCATCGGGTGTCTCATCATCGGAGCATCGATCTTCGGTAAGAAGCACAAGTGGAGCACGAAGCAGATGGCGTTCTCGTCCATGGCCATGGCGCTCGGATTATTGACGTCTTTTGCTAAGCTCTACTCGTTTCCCATGGGCGGATCGATCACGCTTTTCAGCATGCTCTTCATCGCTCTGGTCGGTTACTGGTACGGAGCAGGTACGGGTATCACCGTTGCCGTTGCATACGGTATCCTTCAGATGCTCATCGATCCTTATGTCATCAGTATTCCTCAGATGCTGATCGATTATATCTTCGCCTTCGGTGCGCTCGGTCTGTCGGGCTTCCTCAAGAACAATAAGTACGGCATTATCCCAGCTTACATCCTGGCAGTCCTCGGCAGATATGTATTTGCTTTCCTGTCAGGTTGGATATTCTTCAGCGAATATGCATCCGATTGGGGATTCGAGAGCGGCGCACTCTATTCTTTGGCGTATAATGGTATATATCTGGGCGCCGAGTGCGGTGTTACGGTAGCATTGCTCCTGATCCCGTCAGTAAGGAACGCCCTCAACAAGATCAAGGCTGACGCCGTGTCTTAAGACCGGCTGCGCCCATACGGGCTGCCGGCAGGGAGGATAAGATGAAGACTGAACGCGAATATCCCAAGGTCATCTTGACTGAACGTGGAAAGAGAAGGCAGGAGAGTCTTCATCCCTGGGTCTATGATAACGAGATCGACAGTGTCACCGGCGATATAGTCGACGGTGACCTTGCCGATGTTATGACAGGTGGCGGGAAATACGTCGGCACGGGCTTCTATAATTCCAATTCCAAGATCCGTGTGCGTCTGATCTCGCGTAATGCGAATGATACTTTTGACCGTGAGTTCTGGAAGCGGCGTCTCGGTTATGCGCTGGACTATCGCAGAACCGTCATGCGTCCGGAGGACTTGGAGTGTTGCAGGCTGGTCTTCGGCGAGTCGGACGAGATCCCCGGCCTTACGATCGACCGCTTCGGAGATCTTCTGGTATCTCAGGTATTGTCCCTCGGCACCGAGATGCGTAAAGGAATCATCTACGATGCGCTGCTGGAAATAATGCGCAAGCGTGGGGAGAAGATCGCCGGGATCTACGAGCGTAATGACGTCAAGATCCGAGAACTCGAGGGACTTGGTGAGTACAAGGGATTCTATGTCCCGGACGGCTCTTCCGAGCCTGATCATAAGATCGTTGATATTATCGAAAACAATATCCGTTACCATGTTGATGTCGAGAACGGTCAGAAGACCGGATTCTTCCTCGACCAGAAATACAACCGCGACGCCGTTGCCCGTATCGCACGCGGCCGCCGTGTCCTTGACTGCTTTACTCATACCGGCTCCTTCGCATTGAATGCAGCTCGTGGCGGTGCTTTGCATGTGCATGCAGTCGATGTCTCGGAGACGGCGGTGGAGATGGCGCGCGAGAATGCCGTACTTAACGGCCTTGACGGAATCATGAGCTTCGAGGCGGCGGATGTCTTCGATCTGCTTCCGAACCTGCGCCGCGGCGAGTATGACATGATAATCCTTGACCCGCCGGCCTTTACCAAATCACGTAAAACGAAGTCCAACGCCGAGCGCGGCTATAAGGAGATCAACTACAGGGCCATGCGTGCCCTGCCGCGCGGCGGCTACCTCGCCACGTGCTCTTGTTCCCATTTCATGGATGAGGAGAGCTTCATCAAGATGCTGATGTCGGCTGCGTCCGATGCCGGCGTCCGCCTCAAGCAGATCGAGAAACGTCAGCAGTCGCCTGACCATCCGATACTGATGAACGTCGGTGAGACGGACTATCTGAAGTTCTTTGTTTTACAGGTGCTGTAAGGGGCGCTCGAAGCTTCCGCCCTATATTGCCATATATAAACGGAAAGGGATAAGATATAACTCAATCCTATCCCTTTTGCTTTTTTTCGAAAGTTCAGTCTGCTATTACCAGGCTGCCTGGATGATCCAATCGCCGCCGTTCTGTCTCATGCACTGGATGTTGACGTTGCCATAAGTGGCTATCGCCAGGTCGCCGCCGTCTTCGAGGCAGCCGTTGTCTTCCATCCAGCTGTATCCGTTACCGTAAACGGATGAGAGATTGGAGAAAGGCTGGCCGGCATAGTAATTAGCGATCTCGGCTGTCAGTTCGGGAGCAGGTGCCGCTGTCTCAGGAGCCTGAGTCTCTGTCTCGGGAGCGGCTGTCGTCTCCTCGGTAGTCTCTTCCGTAGTCGTAGTAGCTTCTGTAGTCGTCTCCTCGGTCGTTGCCTCTGAGGTCGTTTCTTCTTCAGTCGTAGTTGTGGTCGTCTCTTCTTCGGAAGATTCGGAAGCCTCGGTGGCTTCTGTTGTAGTCTCGCTTACCGAGGCGGAAGCGGTTGTCTCATCATTTTTTGAATCGGAACATGCGGTAAGCATGATCGCAGATGCAATAAGTGTAGAAATCAGTATAAGTTCCTTGTGTTTCATTTCCGTGCTCCTGTAAAGATTACGTTGATACTGAGTATAGTATATCATTCGAGGAAGTGATGACTTCTATAGAAAAGAACTGAATTTTTGATATATAAAGCCCGAATGAGTATTCACTCTGTGCAAAAGCTTCGTAAACAAGGGGACCGTCGGGAGTGTTTACCCTGATATATACGGGGGAATCATCATCGGTAAGGTCGGGATCGACTGTTCCCGTGATAAAGTACCTTGTATCTTTGTCCTCGACTGTTATCGAGACGCTGTCGGATACCGTCGGAACGGCAGATTCAACTGTGTCTGAAGGCCTTAGTGGAGCATCCATGGTCGGAGTGCCGACAATAAGATCGGGAAGATTACGTTCCACTATCTCTATAACGACATATTCCGGGGTAAGGGATCTGACAAAATCAAGATTATACGGAACGCCCTTGGAGAACGTGGCATTGCCTATACTGTCGGCGACAAAGGGGATAAGGGCATTGCCGAAAGAGTCCCTGAACATGAGCATGGACGACTGTCCCTCTGACGAAGAGGTGACTATAAGAAGATCTTCAGTGCTCGTTACCGGATTACGGTATTCATAAACATGGCTTCTCTCATATGTTACATTCTCATCCATATTATCCGAAGCAGGGAATATCAGATCGTAGAGGTCACCCCTGTGATCCGCGGTTATAGTGTACGGTTCATTTGAATAATCGATGAAGGGAAGACCTATGTGCTGCATAAGAGCCCGGTATGCTATTGAAGCGCCCATGTTGTTCCAGTGGCTGTCCCACTTGTGGTACAGGACTTCATCGTATGACGAGAGAACGGAATAAAGGTCGAGATAGTCTATGCCGTCAAGCCGGGACACCAGGTTATCGAGGTTGGTCGCACGATCCGTACGGATGTATCTGTCCGGCATGAATTCAGGATAGAGCGTATTTTTATTCGGGACGATCGTGAAGACAAAATGACCTCCGTTAGCAGATACGTATTCATTCACGAGATAGAGCATCCGGCAGGCACAGAAGAGATCGCGTTCGTTCATGAGATCGCGCCCGGTGTAATCATTTATCGTTCCGCCGAAGAAGAGATAATCGTCCGATCCGATGATAACCTTTGAAGTGTTGGAAGAATGGAAAAGATATGATTTATAGAGTGCATCGTATGTGGCCAGTTCCTGTCTGAAGGCAAAGTTATCGTTGAAGTAATCCGTCATCTCATCGAAAAACTCCATATTGATCGATCCGTCGTCATCCTTAAGAGACGGGAAAGCAGCGGCTTCTCTCTTCTCGACATTCATATTCGAATGATAAAAGGGCATAAGGACAAAGAGAGATGCCGTCATTATAAAGAACAATACTATGTAGATCATCTTATTATTCATGACGCATCACCTCAGAACCTGAAATAGATAAATGGGTTATATGCCGCAGATGACAGGCTCAGGATGCAAAGAGCCAGAAGTGCCAGACTAAAGGCTTGTACGATAAGGTCGTAGGATCTGTACTTCCGAATCCTGCGCTTGATGAAGGAGGACAGGGGATACGCGCATACGATCCCGGTGATGATAATGATAACATTGTATGCGGACAGCTGCTCGGTCGCATATCCGATGCTGACCGATGAGGCGCCGAATCCGGTGAACATCTGCCTGATCATGTATGCTGCATCGGTAAGAGTATCTGCGCGGAAGAATACAAAGCCGATCACTACGAGGATGCAGGTAAAGATGTTCCGTAATACGGGAAATCTCTTCTCGGACTTTTTGTCCAAGATGTCTTCCGCTACCAGCAGTATGCCGTTATAAAGTCCCCATATGATAAAGGTCCAGGCGGCACCGTGCCAGAGTCCGGTCAGGAAGAATACTATGAGTTTGTTCATCTCGGTTCGTACCTTGCCCTTACGGTTGCCGCCAAGGGGGATATATACATACTCCTTAAACCATGTGGAGAGCGATATGTGCCAACGTCTCCAGAATTCTTTTATTGACTTGGAACAGTAAGGATGATCAAAGTTCTCGGGGAACTTGAATCCGAATACTCTTGACAATCCGAGTGCCATATCGGAATAACCGGAGAAGTCATAATAGATCTGTATCGTATAACAGATGGCGCCGAGCCAGGCTGTCAGAGCACATATATTATCGTGAGGAAGGGCATAGGCCGTATCAGCGATGGAGCCGGCACAGTTGGCGATCAGCAGTTTCTTGGCCAGCCCCTTTGTAAAACGGGTGAGGCCTTCGGTGATCCGGTCTGCATCGAAGCCGTCGCGCCTTGCCAGATAATCATTGATGTCAGTGTATCTGACGATAGGACCGGCGATGAGCTGCGGGAAAAATGAGATGTACAGGAGCACTTTGGGAAAGCTCTTCTGGACGATCGCGGGATTTCTATAGACGTCGATGACATAACTCATCGCCTGGAAAGTGAAGAATGATATGCCTATGGGCAGGGTGATGGACGGGACGTGTATTGACGTACCGCACAGTGTATTGATATTCGATACGATGAATCCGGTATATTTGAATATACCGAGGATGGCAACATTCAGGACTACCGATACGGCAAGCGTCATGCCTCCTTTATGCCCGGAGTCTTTTCGCTTCGATATAACCAGGCCGAACAGGTAGTTCATCAGAGCCGAGAATAGCATCAGAAATACATATACCGGTTCTCCGAAGGCGTAGAAAATGAAGCTTGCCGCGATAAGGACCGCATTCTTGTACCGGTTGCCGAAGGGCAGATAATACAGGAGGAATGTGATCGGCAGGAAAGCCGTTATGAATATGATCGAACTGAATACCATACGGGATCAGAGAGGATACTGAACGGGAGGGACCGGCTCCTCATAATTCGACGGTAACATATTGAGATAGTGAAGCCCTCTTGATTCTGCGAAGAGCGGATCCCAGAACATACCGTTCATCTCGCACCAACCGTGCATGTAGTCTCTGTTCACATAGACCTGCCCGGCATTGATCTCAACGAACAGGTAAGCGAGCGCAGCGGCTTCGGCGAAGCATTCGCCGCCGGGGGTGAGCTGATCACCGTATGCGTTGAGGATGTTGTTCGCGTAGTGTGCAGTAACACAGGCCCAGTCATTGGCGTGACGACCTACGAGATAATCCTTCATGAGATAGGGGAAAGCCATGACATATCTGCTGCAGGCCATCTGCTTCTCATATACGGACATATTCGGGGTAGTAATACTCAGAAGTATCTCCCTGGCTCTGATCATTACCGGTATCTTCTGACGAGCAAACTCCGTATCTTCGGCGATACCGTCTCGATCGACTGCTATGCCGTTAACAGTGGTATTCGTTGCCAGGATTCCGGTGCTGCGGTCGAAGTAATAGTAGTGTCCGCCGATCGATGCCCAGCCGCAGAGTCTGGAACCGTTACGCACATAGATCCTGTCTCTGCCTGATAAGCACCAGCCGTTGGCTGAATAATCACCGCGTCTGATACCGTAACTCTGACATAAGGCGCCAAACTCTGCGGAATAAACGAATCCGGAGAAAATGAGTTCTCTGGTGTAACCTTGAGCGAGCAGGTCAAGCCAGTATGCCATGCCCGAATCGTCAGGTGAACGGTCCAGCATGGCCGTATACAGGTCCGTAACGAATTCTTCGTCTGATCTGTCACGGGCAATATACTCAGGAGAGAAGAAGAAACCGTATGCCGTTATTGCCCCTGAACCTGAACCATTGACAATAGATGAAGTCCAATCATAAAGCCCCGGGAGATCGGCATCCCTCTGAAGTGTCGTCGAATACAATCTTTTGACGAACATATTAGTATTAGCAACTGTAGTCGTATCCGCACCGGTGATGTGTGTTCCGCCCGTGAAGCCGAGTTCGGAGCAACGAATGCAGAATTCCTGTGAATTGACAAATCCGGCGAAAAGCTCTTCGCGGCTCATTCCGGAAGCCAGCTCGTTTACCCATTCGCTGAGGCCGGCTTCGTCTGCCTGCCTGCCCAGAAGTGCTCTGTAGAGGACTTCGACAAAGGCTCTGTCATCGAGACCTCTTCCGAGGCATTCATCACCGAAAATAAACCCGTATGCAACCGCTGCTCCGGTAGTATCTCCGGATTCAAGCGCGGATGTCCAGGTATTAAGTCCCTGTTCGTCCGGAGCCCTATCCAGGACATATAAGTAAAGATCGGTTACATAAGCCGAAGCTCCGTCCTCGCTTGCAGAAGCGGTTCCGGAGATCAAAGAGAATGTAAGTGAAATGATAACAAAAGCAGATATGAACTTACGCCACATAATCAGCCCCCCACTCTTATAATGGATGATTATAGCACTACAGCCACAGATATCAAAAAAAAGGAGAAGTGACATCACATCTCCTTTATGCTGGTGGGCGCTACAGGGCTCGAACCTGTGACCCCCTGCACGTCAAGCAGGTACTCTGACCAGCTGAGCTAAGCGCCCTTGCGCAAGTGAGAGTATAACACGATGTCCCGGTGTTCTGCAAGTGGACTCTGTGCGGCTGAATGTACAGCAGCCGATAACTGCGCCAAGCGAGGCCTCCACATAAAGTAAAGAATACGACATAAATATCCTTTAACTGTCAGAAATGAATAACGGCGTAGTGTTATCATCACACTATATATGACTTAAAACTGACAGGAGGATCAGACTATGTTTGATGTCAAGGGAAGATGGGCGCTCGTCACAGGCGGAAGCAGAGGTATCGGCAAGCTGGCAGCGATCGCACTTGCACAGCAAGGCTCTAATATCATCATTCAGTGCAGAGAAGTATCTCATGCTCAGGCGACCATCGATGCCGTCAGCGCGCTCGGTGTTGAGGTAAAGGCTGTTGCGGCTGAACTCTCTGATGCCGGGTCAGTAAAGAAGATGCTCGATGAGATCGACAATATGGGTGTCAGAGTCGATATCGTGCTCAATAATGCGGGAATGCAGATCGCATATCGTAAGGATTATTATGAGACACCGGTATCTGATTATGACATCAGCTTCAAGATCAACACTATCGCACCGATGATGATCTGCTATCATTTCCTCCCGAAGATGGTCGAGAACGGCGTCGGCCGTATCGTAAATACGACGAGCGGGATCAGGCTCGAACCCGAGCAGGCAGGTTATTCCGCTTCCAAGGCAGCTCTTGATAAGGTTACGGTGGATATTGCCTCTAAGCTCAACGGCAGCGACGTGATCATAAGTCTCACTGATCCAGGATGGTGCAGGACTGATCTGGGCGGACCGAATGCCCCTAACGCCCCTGAGGATGCAATCCCCGGTGTAGTTGTGGGTGCTTTTGTCGATGACGGGAAGTCGGGGAGACTTTTCGCTGCAGGAGACTTCATCGGAATGTCTCTGGAAGATGCCGTCAATAAGGCCGAAACATATGCAGCTCCCTTTTGATATGCTCGTGCGTGTGATATAATAAATCAGTTATATTTTACACGGAGGTGCCGATTATGAGTGATCCCGAGAATGTCAAGAATGCTGCACAGGAAGCTGCAGATGCTGCAGAAGCCGCTAAGGCTGTAGCCGCTGCCAAGATAGCAGAGGCGGAAGCTGCTCAGAAGGCTGTTGAGGAGGCTCAGGCATTAGCCGACGCGGAAGCGAAGAGATTAGCTGAAGAGGAAGCTGCGAGAGCAGCAGCCGAGAAGAAGGCGGCAGAGGAAGCAAGGAAGGCTGAAGAAGCAG
>OMQY01000317.1 GCA_900313405.1 uncultured Eubacteriales bacterium | reverse complement strand
ATAGACATTGGGATCATCTTCAGCCATCCGCTTTGCCTGCTCAATACATTCGTTGATACATGCTCCGATATCACCGTCATCGTGAACGAGCTTTAATTCGGCACCGTACTGGCTGATAAGCAGACGTCTCTCTTCACTTACGGAATCAGGCATAATGATAACTACCTTATAGCCCTTAACTGCTCCAACGAGCGCCAAGCCGATGCCCTGATTGCCGCTTGTGGGCTCGACGATTATCGTGTCCTTACTGATGTCGCCGCGCTTCTCGGCTTCCTCTATCATTTTAAGTGCAGTCCTCGTCTTGATGGAACCGCCGATGTTAACACCCTCGTACTTTACGAGTATCCTGGCTCCGCCTTCGGGGCAGAGTCTGTTAAGCTGTACCATCGGAGTATTTCCGACAGCATCGAGTATATTCCTGCAGATCATATTAACCTCGTGTCAGTTTGATAGGCGGATGCTTTTATCAGCCCTTGGGAACGATACCGATAAAGATAAGATCCTCGTTGCCCGTGTTCTGAAGGCTGTGTGCTCTTCCTCTTCCGCAGTAATGGACTTCGCCGGGATTGACAGGCTCTGATCCGTCATCATTGACCATGGTCCCATGACCCGAGATGACGTAGATGATCTCACTGTCGTTCTCATGTGTATGGTATCCGATAGTGGCACCGGGTATCAGTCGGCCTCTCATGACCTTGTTGTGCTCATCCTCGTATGTCTTAACATTGAATTCGAGCTCACCACCCTTGAAGTTGGGGTTGGTCTTCTCTTCTATCTTACTGTAATCGATTATCATGTGATTCCCTCCGATGCTGTTTGTATTGTCAGATATATTGTCCTTCCGTCATCGATCCTCTTAAGGAAGATGATCGGATAATATGCTCCGATGTCGTCTGCAGGGGCTCCGTTTACCGCGATATCACTGTTCGCCGGAGTCATCTCACTGACGATCGTTCCGTCATCCTTTTCGAAAGAGAGCACATAGATATTATCATAACCTTCCGGTATATTCTCGCCTTCAAGATATACGTCCGAATGACACGTAAGCCTTATCGCGAACTGCAGAGGCTGCGCTTCCTCGTCAATGAAGATCGCATTGTGGCCTCTGTCGGTTATTGTGACTATGTTCTCCAGATCATCCATATCCATCGCTGTCTCGGGTCTGTAGCACACGGCAAAAAGCGACATCGGCACCATGATCACAGCCGCCGCGATACAGAATCCGATCTGCTTCTTTATGGAGGTCTTATTCTCGTTCATGGCATGCCCCGCCAGGAGCGTGGCGAATATCACGAACGGCAGCATCGGAGCCATCTCGAGCCCCACGCGATTGATATACGGGATCTCCGAGTCGCAGATCATAAACAGCCCGTAAACGGCGATCGTCGCAGTGATTGCCATATGTGCAGGGACAGGGAGCTTACGGCTGCGGACAAGCAGGTATAGCATGGCGCCGGGAATGATTATGAGTCCGGTCGCAACGGACACGGCGAAAGTGCTTTCGAGGCTGATCTTGGACTTACTCTCCTCGGAATAGATGTAATACATCTTCCCGATCGCGACAGCCGCCAGTACAACCGCAAACAGCGCGAGTCCCTTGATGTAACCGTTATCAGCGAAAAGGCTCTTAACACATCTTCTCCCCGCCGGCAGCAGGAGCATCAGCGCTATAACGACCCAGGCGACTGCCATGAAGATAGCAGCCCTCTCACCGTAATCGTCATCGTGACCCGCCGCCGACAACCAGCTCCACCACTCGTGATTGAAGACGTTCGGGAACTTATCGAGAGCGATGATGCATACCGCCAACTGTATGGCAGTAGCGCCTGCGCAATAGACAAGCACTCTGATCCTCCCGGAATATGCGTAGACGATACAGAATACCGCAACGATAAGAGGCAGGAAGAAAAGCGTCTTTGCCGTGATCACAAAAAGCATGCTTACAGCTGCAAACGCCGGGAACAAGAACACTTTGGCATCAAGGCCGGCGATCATATCTTTGACGCCGGCTGCCTTACGGACATCTTTACGGGTATTGGAATTATGGGTGAATTCCAGCATCTCTCTTACCGCGGCAACAGTCAGCAGGCAGATAAGCAAACTGTCGGACGCCGCTTTGCCCGCCGATATCATAATGGGAGAGAGCATGATAAATCCTATTGTGCAGTATTTATTGAAGCCTGCGATCTTCATTCGGTCAGCGATCAGGGAGAGATATACACCCAGAGCAAGTGACATGAGAAGTTGGATATTGAGAACGGCCTTAAATCCGCCGATCGCACCGCCTATGGCGAGCACCGAAGGGTACCCGGGGAACCCGTAATAAAAATCCACATCACCGCAGCTGGTCGCCAAGGCGTCATCGACACCGTAATTCATCAGAGACATCGCATGATACAGATAGTAGTTCTGGTGGAACGACGTCATCGTGATACCGGCACGGTAGGCACACGCCGCAGCGCCGATAACGATAATGATCCCGCTGATCCGGTCTACGCCGATCTTACGCGTCCTGAGCTCAGGCCTCCTGCGGCGGACGGCAAAGAGCAATGTGACCAGCATCGTATTCATTGCCGCTACGGCGAGCATAGCTCTCCCGACAGAATAGTGTCCCACAAGGATAAGCCCCGTCGAGACGGCAATATACTCGATAATGAATCCCGTAAAACCGTCAGCGAGCAACGGAACGATACGGTCTTCTCTCACCGTGTCCATAACATACACGGCAACGATATTGAATACGAAAAGGAAGATCAGGAATACCGCGGAATTCATCAATGCATCAGATCTCCGGTCTCAAGTCTTGTCCATGCCAGCGGCAGCAGTTCACGTATATCGGTCTTGATGATCTTCTCATTCTCATCCGCAAGTATCACCTTGATATCCGGACTATACTCCATCAGCATCTGCCTGCAGTTCCCGCACGGAGCAAAAAGGCCCGCCGGCCCGTCAGGGTGCACCGACACGATGGTATCAAACTCATGGCACCCGTTACTGATGGCATTGCCTACAGCCACGAATTCCGCACAGGACCCGTGAATACAGTCGCAGTTGACACCATGATAGAGCGTGCCGTCCTTTGCCTTAAGGCAGCACCCCACAGTATGGAAAAAGTTCCCGGGGATCCTCGCCTTCTCGAGCGTGGCATAAGCCTCTTCGATCAGTTTCTTGTCCTCATCGGTAACATCATATGTTCTCATAACATCCCCTCACGTCACACCCGGCGACTTGAACTATTTACTTAACTAATAATACCCAAATTCACAGTCATATTCAAACGCAAGTTGCCTTGGGTGAGAACGGGCGGCAAAGGGTCTTCGTTGGAACATTTTCGATATAATGTCCCACTTTGTCCCGACTTTATTACAAAGCGCGCTTTGCTGTTTATCGTTGCTTCCCGAGGTGTTAGGATAAGCACAAAAACAGAGACGAGAGACGGAACGATCATGAACGAATACAAAGAATATGTGATCAGGAGACTGGTCTATCTTGATGCACTCATAAACAAGGCCGAACAGCAACTTAAGGGAGCGCCCGTCGGAAGCTTGAGGATTCGGGACAACAAAGGTTGCCCACAGTTCTACCATTTTAATGCCGGCAGAGATCCCAAAGAGGTGTATCTTCGCAGCGAGGATATGGATACGATCCGGTCACTGGCGAACAAAGAGTACAACCAAAAGATGCTTGCAGGTTCCGTCAAAGAACGCGATGCAATAATCGCATTCTTAAAAAAACTCGGGTTAACCGACGCTCAGATCACGGATCTTCGCCGGTCAGAAGGGGCGGCAGATCCGGCATTGCCGCTTGGCATGCTCCCCGAGAAAGTATACGGCAATATGGCGGTGGCAAAAAGGCAGCTGATAACTCCGGTGATAATGCCTGCCGAGACCTACATTCAGAAATGGATAGATTACGAATTCCCTCATAAGCCTTTCAAAGACGATGACCGCACCGAGTTCTACTCCGAGAAGGGCGAGCGCATGCGTTCCAAAAGCGAAGTGCTGATCGCGAACGCTTTATACTCATACGATATCCCCTACAGGTATGAATGTCCGCTGCGTCTCAATAACAACCTCATAGTCCACCCGGACTTTACGGCTCTTAACAAACGTCTGCTCAAGGTATTCTATTGGGAGCATCTGGGGCTCTTATCTAACCCGGATTATGTTGAGGCTCAAGTGCTCAAACTTCAGCAGTATGAGAACGCCGGAATCTTCCCGGGCGACCCGCTTCTGATCACGCGTGAGAGTGCCAATCGTCCGCTCAGCACCCACTCCATCAAGCGCCTTATCGAGCGGTATCTGCTATAACCTTGTCCCCTTACCACATTATCGGCGGAAATCGTGAAAAGTGTGGTAATGCAGAGGGCGCCTTTACCACATTATCGGCGAAAATCGGGAAAAGTGTGGTAATGCAGGGGGCACCTTTACCACATTATCGGCGAAAACCGAGAAAAGTGTGGTAATGCAGAGGGCGCCTTTACCACATTATCGGCGGAAATCGTGAAAAGTGTGGTAATGCAGAGGGCGCCTTTACCACATTATCGGCGAAAATCAGGAAAAGTGTGGTAATGCAGAGGACGCCT
>OMQY01000166.1 GCA_900313405.1 uncultured Eubacteriales bacterium | reverse complement strand
CTGTGAGCGATCGATTACAGGAGCTTTATCTGCGGCAACAGCCGAAGCTGTGATAAAAGAGAAAGTCATTAATAAAGCTACTAAGCTTGCCATCAGCTTACGGAAACGCTTATTCATTTTTGTATCCCCTCGTAATAGATTAGCTGCTTTTATTATAGCACCTTACGACAAGCGACAACAAAACGACAACGGATTCCCTGCCAGGCATTGTCGTTTCCGTGTCGTTCGGCCGAAAACACCCTCTCAAAGCCCGAACGACAAAAAAACGACAATAAGAATCCTCCTTGACAGTGTCGTTTCCGTGTCGTTTGTCAAAGGATATTTTTTTCATCAACAACTCAAGATACTAAAACATCTATAGAAGGATGCAGACCGCCCGGACGGTTGCCTTTCGAAAAACTTACTCATACGCCTTAAGCGTCTCCAGCAGAGATTCTTTCTCGTGCTCGAGGCTGATCCTGTCCTTCTTTATGGAATCGGCGGACGTTGACCACTGTGGCAGATTGCCGTCGATCTCCCGAAGGTCGCGAACGAGCTTATGCTCCGAGACATGTGAATGGATCAAAACTCCGGCAAGCGATACTGCCGGCAGCAGAACAAGCGCCTTAAGGCCCAACAGACCTTTAATGAAGATCTTGAGAAAGATACTGACAATGATGTCCGCACTTATAACGGCCCGGCTTACCGGTCTTATGGCACCATGACGGATATCGCTGATCTTATTTTCCATTACCCCCTTGTCTACACGGGCCTGTTCGATCGAAGAGCGACAGTTCCCTTCCGACACGCCGAGGGCTTGAAGCTTATTCTCAGTCTCCCTGACAGAATCGCGAAGCTCAGATATCTCCTTTTTATTCAGATCCTTCTGAGCGGACTCATATTCCTTGTACCGCTTGATGAGCCTGTTACACTCCCCGTCTGTCGAGAAAGCTTCGGCCGACCTGGCATAATCTTCCAGCATCATAAGTGTGCCTCTCGACTGTATCCTCTTCTCGAAGTTATGAGTAGTTGCCACGATCAGGCCGCACCAGCCGCGCCAATTCTGAGGCGCCAGTGCGGTCGCCTGCTCGTATTTGTCGCGGGCGAGCTTAAACTTACCGATCTTAACGTAAGCATCGGCAGCGGCAAGAAGTCCCTCCGACGATTTCTCGTCTGCGATATTAACAACATCTGCATGAAGATGTTCGACCTTCGTGACCGAGTTATAGTATTTGATCGAATCCTCAACAACATAAGTCACGCCGCAGTGCGGGCAAGCTGCTGTCTTGAGGTCAGGATCCACGGTCAGGATACCGCCGCAGTTAACACATTTTGCCTGTACGAATGCCATTTCTATCCTCCCTTATATCCGAGCATATTATAGCACACGTCGATTTGTTCATCTTGCTTTACTCTGTGGTATAATCGTCAAAACACTTTTACAAAAAAGGATCGGGGATGATCATGGAAACTGAAGCCAAAAGACTTAGTTCGCTTCGACATACAGCACGTATGTCTCTGATATGCGTATTCTTATTGATCGCAGTGAATATCGGATTATTTATCATTGAGCGTAAGGTAAATGCCGCCTTGATCGGGGGCATAGTCACTACTGCTCTTTTCGCGATATTGGCGATCTATTGTAATGTCTATTACCGGCGCAAGCTTCGCGAGAGCAAGTCAGACGACACAGACGCCTCCATACGAACAGTCTCTTCTATCGCGAAGGGCAGGGATATGTTTGAAGTCTGCAGGTCTTTTCGCTTACTAAGTCAGAGAAACGTCTGGATCGTAATGGCTGTCTGCATCCTTTTGGCTTCTGCCGCGATCACACTCAAGTCCCACGACGTCAGATCCGACTTACCCTGGTGGACCTTCTTCCCTGTTACGGTCGGAGTCACGATCCTGATGATCATCTTCGGACGGTCGGCGTTCAAGGAAGACATGTCTTTTAAGCGTCCCGAAGATCTTAAGCTCGAGATCGCCAAGCGTCAGGAAGATCCCATACGCGTCAATACCGACTTTATGTCAGGTCGTGCATACGCGCTCTTCAAGGGCATGATCGTCATAGGGATGAGCTATTACATCGTCTACGCCAAGAAGACCTGTTATGTAGGAGTACTCTCGGAAGTCAGCAACGCTCACATCACGAAGCACGAGATCAAAATGTCTTCGTCAAATCCGCATGTAAAACGCTATTGGGTAACCACCGTTGAAGCAGGAAAAGAACATCATTTTCTCGCCGGAAGCGAGACAGAATCCGAACTCATCATCGATGAATTCCGTAAGCACGGCATCGAGATCGGTAAGACTATAGAAGCTTGATCTCTGTCAGGAGAAATACTTATTCGAGAATGAGAATACCGACATAGGCTTGCCGAAATAATATCCCTGGAAGATATCGGCTCCCATGTTACGTATGGCTTCGACCTGACTCTCCGTCTCGATACCCTCAACGACGACCTTCTTGCCGATGGAGTGTGCCAGCATCGTAATAGCCGAGATGAACGAACGGTTGAACTCGACCGTATCCATATCGTCAACAAAGCTCTTGTCGATCTTGATCTCATCAACAGGCAATTCCTTCAGATAGTTGAAGGACGAATAACCCGAACCGAAGTCATCGAGCGCGGTACGGATATTCGCATCCTGGAGCTCGTGGAGATTCTTACGGCATACCGCCATATTCTTAACGAGTGATGTCTCAGTGATCTCTATAAGGATATTCTCGGGCTTAAGGCGGTAGTTATTGAGGACCTCGGTAACATGCTCGGCATAATGCTTACGGATAAGATCGTCCGCTGTCGCATTTATATGAACATAGAAGTCGCTCGGAGCACCCTGAGCGATCCAAGCGGCACACTGGGAGATCGCCTGATCTAATATCCACTCACTTACAGCACCCATCTGATCCGTATTCTCGAGAGCGGTAACGACCTTCTCGGGATTGACCAGCTCGCCCTTGGACGACTGCCAGCGCAGGAGTGCCTCGGCGCCGTTAAGCTGTCCGGTCTTGGCATCGATCAAGGGCTGATAGTACATCTGGAAATTCTCCATATTATTACGGATGCACTGCGTGATCTGAAGCTCGAAGTCCAGCCTCTCCTTCAACTCATTCTTGTCGACCGGAGAATAGATGGCATACTTCATCTTCTTATTCTGCTTGACCTTATGAAGCGCGATCTCGGCATTTATCAGGAGCTCATCCACGTTCGAGCTGAGCGGATAGAACGCGGCCGATACGCTGAAGTTGACAAAATACTCACCGCCGTTGATCTCAATAGGCTGTGTTCCTCTCTCCTGGAGATTGTTCATGAACTCGGTAACCTTGATCTGCGACGCATGCGGCCACAAAATGGCGAAAGTATCCGTACCGATATGATACAGCAGCGCACCCTTGGGCAGATCCTTCGCGAGCATAGTCGCCATCGATATCAGCAGTTCGTTACCGATCGAGCGGCCGTATCTGTCGTTAAACGACTTAAAGTCATTAAGATCCAGGAGCACGAGCGCAGCCGACAGAAGGTTCGGATCTCTGAGCAGCCTTCCCGCATCGTGCAGGAGCTTCTCCCTTAAGGGCAGTCCGGTGAGTTCATGACAGGCCGCATTCTTTTCGACTATCTCACGGACCTCATTCATCTGTGTCAGATCGAAAACGGTACCGACAACTATCACACTCTGCTTAGCCGTATCATAGTAAGACTTACCGCGGCACGCGATCCACACCGTCCTGTTGTTCTTAAGCGCAAGTCTTATCTCGATGGCAAACTTCGAGTTCGGCTCATTTACAACTCTGTGCATATCATTACGGAATCTCTTCTTATCCTCGGGGATAACAAGTGAGGCGAGCTCCTCTACGATATCTCCGCTGAATTCCGTTCTGGCCTCAGGGTAGATGTCCCTGATGTTCTGAGAGAAGAAGATACTTCCCTCAGTAATATCCGCATAGAAAGTGATAGCCGAAGATCCGTCGATCAGGTTCTCCCTCAGCGACTCGCTCTGGATATACTCCGTTACATCCACGCATTCGCCGGACACGTACCGTCTGTCACCGCCGAGATTGCCGTATCTGTCGGCATCCGAGAATCCTCCGAGCCTCAGATAGAGTTCGCCGCGGCTCGGCGTCAGGAGCCTTATGATCATGTCCTGAACAGGCTCGTGCGTATCAAGGAACGTACCGAGCGCTCTTCTTAGCATAACGATGTCATCGGTCTGGAGATAATTACTGCACTCCTGTGAGAAACGGTTGATCACCGGTCCCATCAGATCAAAATCCTCGACGAACTTGTTACTCAGGTAACAACGGTCCTCGAGGAGGTCATATGTAAAAAGATAAGCATTCGTGGAAGAACAAGTAAGCTGATCATATGCGATCTCATCAACGCTCCTGGTATGATCGACCACAAGCCCGCCGATGACTCTCGTGGTAACATCGCCGCCTAAGACCTTGAGCCTTACCTCTATATCGTACTCTGTCATATCACCCTTCATAATAGGGTGCTCGATCGTGAAATACTCCCGCTCACCGAGAGCCATATCCCTGATAAATGAATGATACTGATTGGAAACCTCGGTCCTTATATGTTCGGGAACGAACTGAAGGAAGGTCAACAGGAGCATATCCTGCTTGGCGGCATTGCCGAGGACCTTCTGCATCTCATCGGAGAAATACATCCTCTCCTCGCGCGGGTCAATGACCACGGAACCCAGGAACGAATCGGTGATAACATCCTTAATATCACTGAATCCGAGTCCCTCTATATGATTGAGCATCTCTTCTCTGTTATTGAGAAAATCGCCCTCTAAGCCTTCCATGCCGTCCATCATTCACTCTCCGAGCGCGGTAATGACCGCGTTAGTATCGCCTTTTATTTTAACATGGCAACTGTATGTTCGTATATTTCTTTTTTGCGTCTTCCTGTAACAGAAGCGACTTCTGCCGCGATCTCTTTTGTCGACATTCCGCTCTCGGCGAGGCTTCTTATCATCGCGTCTATCTCTTCTTCGCTATAGTCGGGCTTGTCTTCGCTCCTGACCGGCTCCAGGCAGATAACGAATTCGCCCTTGGGCGTATTGGCATTATAGTACTCTGAGGCTTCGGATATCGTCATCCTGAGGACCTGCTCGTACTTCTTTGTCATCTCTCTGCAGAGTGCTGCGCGGCTCTCTCCGAACCCGGCACTGACCAATTCCGTCAGGAGCTTTGTCAGCCTGTGCGGCGCCTCGTAGATTATTATCGTCTCATTGATCTTCTTGATCTCTTCGATCCTCTTTTTACGTTCACTCTGCTCAGAAGGCAAGAATCCCTCATAATGGAAATGAGTGGTATCGAGCCCGCTCATTACGAGCGCCGTGATGGCAGCGACAGGTCCGGGAACGACCGATATGTCTATGTCGTTCTCGATACAGAGCTTGACCAGATCCTCACCGGGATCATTTATCGAGGGCATACCCGCATCGGACACGAGCGCCACGGTTGCACCGGCCTTCATCTTTTCGATCAGTATGGGGCCCTTTGATGCTTTGTTGTGTTCGTGATAAGCACTGAGCTTACCTTCGACGCCGATATGCGCCAGAAGCAGCCCCGTGCGCCTTGTATCCTCGCACGCAATGATATCGGCCTGCGCCAGTACTTCTTCCGCACGCCTGCTGATGTCTCCCATATTTCCTATCGGTGTTCCTACCAGATAAAGCAATCCGTATGCTCCTTGTTGTATATCTCTGTCAGTTTTTCCGTATCGATTATACCACCGTTCGCATCTCTTCGATGCATGATAAGCGGCGGCAACACCTTAAGCTCCGCCTCAGCCGACGTCTTCAGCCCGGCGATCAGGAACATCGACGCATTCTTGTTGGCCTCATCATGAACGGTCATAAGCCTCACGGGCTTCAGGCCATGCCTCAGATAAAGCTCCATCGTCTCGGCCATCCGCTCACACTTCATCACCATAACGGCAAATCCCGCCGACGGCACCAGCCTCGCCGACGCGGTCCTCACAAAATCCTCGAGTCCCCCGTTCTCCTCGAACCTGCCTGCGAGTCGTTCTTTCTTCCCTTCCGGCACCGCCTGCCCCTGACTTCTCTTAAAAAAGGGCGGGTTCATAAAGACCACATCGTACTGATTCCGCCTGACCTCATCCGGCAACTGCCTGATATCAGCCCTAAACGCCCTCATCCTGTTCTCGAGCCCGTTGTCTCTTATGTTATTCTCCAGCACAGTAAACGGACGCTCCATGATCTCCACACAGTCGATATGAGCCCCGCCCGTCCCGGCGCAAGTGTGCAGATCCGCCCCCTCTGTCCTTGCCAAGGTCAGCAGAGCCGCCTCATCTGTTCTAGCCGACGTCATCAGAGCCGCCTCATCTGTTCTTGCCAACGTCAGAAGCGCAGCTCCGCCGCACCCGCTGCCGAGTTCCAGCAGCCTGACGGGCCTACTCTTGCCGCCGGTGTATTCTGCCTTTG
>OMQY01000178.1 GCA_900313405.1 uncultured Eubacteriales bacterium | reverse complement strand
GAGCAGGATTGGATATCCGGCTGGATCAGTAAGGGGTGGCGTAATTCAGCCAAGGCTGAGGTAGCAAATAAGGATCTGTGGCAGAGACTGGTCGAACTGACAGCGAAGCATAAAGTTCAGTTTATCAAGGTTAAGGGTCATTCCGACAATGAACTGAACAACAGATGTGATAAGCTTGCTGTTGCCGAGGCAGCCAAGTTCGCCGGATCGGGTGATAAGAAATGAGAAACAGTGTGGATTATGAGAAGATGATCGAGACGACGATCGATTCCGAGACTGTTTTTGAAGGAAGAGTATTCAAGACTGTCGTCAAGAATGTGAGACTGAGTGACGGAACTGTTTCCAAACGCGAGATCGTTTACCATAACGGAGGGGCCTGTGTCCTCGCGATCGACGATGATCTGAATTGCTATATGGTTCATCAGTTCAGGGCTCCCTTCGAGAAGATCCTTCTTGAAGTCCCGGCAGGAAAGATCGAGCCCGGTGAGGAGCCGCTCGCCTGCGCCGTAAGAGAACTTCATGAGGAAGTAGGTATGACGGCTGAGGAGATGATCGACTTAGGAAGTGAGATCGTATCTCCCGGATATGACTCTGAGATAATATGGCTCTACTTAGCCAGAGGTCTGGAATATATCGGTGAAGCTCCTGATGAAGGCGAGATCCTTAACTGTGAGAAGATCCCGCTTGCCGAACTTGTCAGGATGGCAGACAACGGTCAGATACGTGACTCTAAGACGATGCTTTGCATATATAAGGCGATAAGGAGATTAGGACTTGAGCAATTATGATACAAGACGTGAAGTAACCGGCATAGTACTTTTCTTCTGTGCCGTTGCGCTGACATTAATGTATTATCTCCCCGAAGTTACCGGAAAAGCGGGCGAGGTCATGAGAGTGCTCGGGTTCGGTCTTATCGGCAGAGCCGCTTTTATGATCCCGCTGTTCCTCTTCTATGCATCTGTTGATTTTTTCCTCGAGAAACGTAAGGGTGTTGCTCCGGTCCGTGTACGTTCCGTAATCATGCACATGGTCCTGGTAGCTGCCATATTTGCGGCAAGCACAATGGACTTTGATTACTTTAAGCTTGTGTGTACGGATTCAGACGGCAAGGCTAAGGCCGGCCGTGCCATAAAATATCTCTGGAAGTCAGGTTATGATAAGTCTCTTGTCAAGTCTCCCGATGATTCGAGCGTTCTGCTTACAGGCGGTATCCTCGGCGGCGGCATAGCGACAGCACTTAACGTGATCGCAGGTAAAGTGCTCAGTATACTCGCTATCATTGTATTCCTTCTGAGCCAGATCATACTGATATTCCATGTTTCCCTTAAGCAGACGGCACGTAAGACAGCTTCGATGATATCAAACAGGGCTGCAAATCGCACCAGAAGGTATCCTGCTCAGGGAGCAGGCAGGAGACCGGTGCAGCGCCCCGGAGTAACAGTAACGGATTACCGGGACCGTCAGGTTCAGCCTCAGACACAAGGACAGCCGGCCCGCCGCGGCGGACGAGGTAATCCTGTAGCCGCAGCAGGCAGTATCCTCGGTTATGATCCCTTTAATACTAAGATCCCCGTTGATCGTAAAACAGGGTTCATCGATGTATCCGATAAGGCATTTGGCGTTAACAACGGCACTGAACCCGGGAAGCTGAGTTACGAGAACAGGACCGTTTCCACTGTATCCGAGGAAGAAGCGTCCGCCGCTGACTTCTCCTATACTCCGACTCCCAAGAATCCGCCGCTTCGTCCGCGTCGTAATGAACAGGGACTGTCATTCCTCGAGAAAGATACAAAAGCCGATTTCTATGATCTCGGTGACGGAAGCGAGCATATTCCTTACATTAAGGCCGGAACTGATATCGGTATAACTGTCAATGAGGCTGCGAACGCCAATGACACGCCCTATATTCATGAGATCGAACCTGAACCCGAGATGCCTTATGAGATCGACGACGGATACAATTCAGTTAATGACGATCCGTACGATTACACAAACAGGAAGCCCGGCGTCCGTAAGGCCGAGGTGTCAGACGCAGTAACTGCTGTTCCGGAAGACGATATCCCCATCAATGCCGTGGATAATAGTCTTGAAGAACAGGGGTTCAGCAGAACTGACGGAAGGATAATCGATACTTCCGGATCCGAGAAGCGCGGCCCTGAGATCACGAGTTCTTCTGCGAGAGTACCCGGGGAGAAAAAGATCGTCAGACGTAATGCCAATTACAGACCTGCTCCGACGAGTCTTCTTCCTAAGGGAGAGCCTGTCTCTAATCCCAATAACAAACCCGAACTTAAACAGAAGGCTGAAGAGCTTCAGGATACTCTT